>JAISXC010000300.1 GCA_031270875.1 Desulfovibrio sp. | reverse complement strand
TGGCCATGCCGGCGCTTTTCGCGCTGCCGCTGCTCGCCCTCGCCGGGCTTGTCGGCCTGCGCGTCATGCTGAACGCGGGCAGGCTCTGGCTTGCCTGGGCCTGCAGCGCGCTCTTTATCGTCGGGGTGACCTTTTTCGGCGTCATGGGCATGTTCCCGGGGATGGTCATTTCCTCCCTTGATCCCGCCGCCACCGTTACGGCCTTCAACGGCGCTTCCAGCCAGCTGACGCTGAAGATCATGCTGGGCGTGGCGCTTGTCATGGTGCCGATTGTATTGCTGTACCAGTTCTGGATGTACAGGCTTTTTTCAAAGCCTGTCACCCCGCAGGATTTGCAGGATGAGCATGCGTACTGAGATGACGCCGTCGCCGTGAATGTCGTGCTCCAAAAAGATGCCCCGCAACGCGCGGGGCATCTTTTTCAATGTTGATTTGCTCTATCCGTCACATTTTTTCCTGAGCGCCTCCGCCACGCTCCTGCCGAGCTCATGGCAGGCCCTGAGCGCCTCGTGGCCGGGGACCCAGTTGCACGCCACAGGCCCGCAGGGCGTTTCCATCTTCATGTCGGCCAGATGTTCCTGCAATTGTCTGGGGCCTTCCCCGGACCAGCCGTAGGAGCCGAAAGCCCCGCCGACGCGGTTGAGAGGGCGCAATCCCTTCATGTAGGCCAGCTGCGCGGCCACGAGGGGCAGCACGGTGTTGTTGTGGGTGGGAGAGCCCGCCAGCACCGCGCCGCAGTCGGCAAGCTCCGTCATCACGGCGCTGTGGTGATTGCTTTTGACCGACATGACGCGGGCGGGCACGCCGTTTTCCTCCAGGCCGCCGCACACGGCATAGGCCATGCGCTCCGTGGAGCTCCACATCGTGTCGTAAAACACCAGGGCGCGTTTTTGCGGCTTCTGCTCGGCGAGCCGGCGGTACATGTCGAGAATGAAGCGCACGCTCCCGGCGCCGCGATGGATGAGCCCGTGATCCGGAGCCAGCATGTCAATGTCCAGCTTTTCCACCGCGGGCAGGGTCTTCAGCACTACGGGAGAGTACGGCAGGACGATGTTGTAAAAATATTCCTTGATGCGTTTCACAAATTCGCCCTCATCGCCGAATTCATCGGCGAACCGCGCGCTGGAGGCGATGTTCTGTCCAAAAATATCCTGGCTTATCAAAAGCTTGTCTTCAGGAATATAGGAGACCATGCTGTCCGGCCAATGCAGCATCCGCGTCTCCTGAAAGACGATGCTGCGTTTGCCGATATTGACGCTATCCCCGCTTTTGACGGCCTGCACGGGCCATTCCGGGGAAGGATGGTAGCCCTGCATGGATTTGAGGCCCGCCTGGGAGACGAAAATCTTTTCCGGCTTCACGCGCCCGGCGATTTCGGAGAGAGAGCCGGCGTGGTCCGGTTCCAGATGGTTGCAGACAATGTAGTCCACCTTTTCCGGCTCCAGGGTTTTGGCGAGGCGGCAGAGCAGGGTGCCGGCGCATCCGGGCGCCACCGTGTCAAAAAGCACATTTTTTTCGTCCTTGACGAGGTAGGCATTGTAGGTGGAACCGTCCGGTGATCTGGAGTAGCCGTGGAAGTCTCTGTGGTCATAGTCGACACAACCGACCCAGAAAATGTCTTTTTTGATTTCAACGGGTTGCATCATTTTTCTCCATAAACATGGCTGCCCCGCCGAAAAAGGCGGGGCAGGGAGGAAAGTGGTATTGCGATGCCGGAATTCGTAAACGCGGCATCAATGACAGAAACAGTCTCCTCAAATAATTCGGAGCGTTGCGGATTTGGCCTGTTACCCGTCAGGCCGGCTGGAATTGTTCCTTGCCGACGCCGCACACGGGACATGTCCAGTCGTCCGGCAGATTGTCAAAGGGCACATTGTCGTTTTCGGCCGGGTCGTACTCAAAACCGCACACTTGGCAGACGTATGTTTCCATAGAAGAACTCCTGGCTTCATCCCGTTATGTCTCGTCATATCCCGTTATATCTCGGCTTTCCACAGACCGTGCAGATTACAGTAGGCGCGCGCGGCGACGGAGGCGGCTTCGACGCTGAAGCCGGCCTCCGGAACATCGCCCGGCTTGAGCTGCTGCAGACAGCTTTTGTTGTCGGCCAGCAGCTCTATCCACTCAATGTAATGTTTCTCCTCCATCGGGTGGGTAACACTTCCCACGCTGACTTTGAAGCCGTTGTCGGTTTTTTCGATGACCGGCACATGTTTTTCCCTGGAGGCGTCCACAGCGCCGGCCTGGATGAACGTCATGGCCTGCCCGCAACAGGAGAGATCCCCCCCACCGCCGTGGAGGACTTCAACAATATTACAGCAGCGTTCGCATTTATAGATTTCAGTGTATGCAGTCATAAAACCTCCTCTGGATATGCGCCTTCTGTAGATTTCAGTTTGGAGAAATCTTTGCGCTTTGTAAAGGATTTTGTTTTTTCCTCGCGCCGAGCACATTGGGCAGTATGGCGGAGATATTGCCCGTAACAAGAAAATTAGCGACGGATTTGCCGTGCAGTTCCCGCGTGAGGGCCGTGGAGCGCAGCAGAAGGCCCGCTTGACCGCCGCCTTCAACATACATCACCGTGCGCACGTCAAAGGGCAGATGTAGCAGTTGCTGGGCGAAGGCATAGGCTTCCACCGGCTCTCGGCAGTGTAGAAAGAGAACGTGTCCCCTTCCGTCTTCGGCTATGGCGGAAATGGAGTAGAGCGGCCCGCCGGGAGCCCATAGAATGCGTCTGTCGGCGGAGATCATGCGGTAGTTCTGAATGACCAGAGTGTAATGGTCAATGGTCCGCCGCCAGTCGGGGTTGTCCAGTTCAATAATGGCGGCGCCGGGCAGATCGGCGGCATTCGGTCCGGCCACAAAAAAACCGCCGAAACGTCGCGAGATGCGCCCATTGTTGATGTGCGTTCCTTGGCGCATGTAGCCTGTGCTTGTAGAGCCGTCGGGCAAATACATGCTGGCGTTCACAGCCGCCGTGAGGTCGTATTGCTCGCCCCAGTCATGGAGGGAGCGGGAATCGCGGCCATCCTCGGACCGGGAGCAGAGCATGAAGTCGAAATAAGCCGGGTCAAGGCGTATGGCGGCGACATGAGCCCTGCCTTCTTTGATCTGAAATTCTCCAAAGTCAAGGCCGGGCTCCAGATTTGTCCATCCGTTTTCCGGTTCGTGCCGCGTCTCCGCGTCTCCGGCCAGCGCTACGGCCCGGCAGGCCAGAAAGCAGGCAAGGGAAACCAGAAGAACAAGGCGCTTGAGCCCATGGAGGGAGACGGCATTTCCGGTCGGACGCATGTTCCGACATTACGGTCTGACAGAATTTTTTGCAAGGGATTGACGGACATGCACGTTTTCGGTTCAGCGATTTCGGGGAGTCAATCTTCTCAGCTGGGCAGCAATGACCCGCTTCTTGCTTTTGTATGACAAAAGGGATACAATACCAAAAAGTTCTGTGGACGACAAATTTTGTCGAAACAGAATAAATAATGGGGGCGATGCGGCGCAATGAAACGATACGTCACTGCGTGGTTTCACGTCTGCGCACGAAAAAATCCGGACCACGCTTCGCGATTTGGTGTGTTTCGGCACGATTCTCTCTCTCTGTAACAGACTTGTTTAACATCTGTTTTTCTTCGCACAGCGCTGCGTTGCGCTTTGCGGGCAACACCTGAGGAGAAATATCAATGACAACCAAGATAAAAATCATAGCCGGCTTTGTCGTTGTGCTCGCCATTCTGTCCGTTGTCTCAGTCATCGGCTACAGGAGCCTGAAAAACGCCTCCGCGCTGTTTCTCGACTTCAGCCGGCTCGCGGTCATGAATGTGGCCGGAAGCGACAGCGTGTCCAATATCAACGCCTCCGCCTA
>JAISXC010000281.1 GCA_031270875.1 Desulfovibrio sp. | reverse complement strand
GCCCTGCCGCAATCGCCGCAGCTTTTTAAGCAACTCCTCATGATTGGTGGCCTGGACAAGTATTTTCAGATTGCGCGCTGCTTTCGCGATGAGGATTTGCGGGCTGACCGTCAGCCTGAATTCACGCAAATTGATATTGAAATGAGTTTTGTGGACGAGGGAATGGTCATGGCCATGGCGGAAGGCCTTGTCCGCCGTCTTTTCAGCGACGTGCTGGGCCATGAGCTTGCCGTGCCCTTTCCCCGCCTTACTTGGGACGAGGCCATGGGCCGGTATGGCGTCGACAAGCCGGACACGCGTTTTGGCCTTGAGCTTGTTGATATTACAGACATTGTGCGGGATTCCTCCTTCAAACTTTTTTCTGGCGCAAGACTTGTAAAAGCCATGAAAGTTCCGGGAGGTGATGCCCTTACCCGCAAAGAGATTGATGAGTTTACCGAATTTGTAAAAATCTACGGCGCGCGGGGGCTTGCCTGGATTAAAATCAGGAGCGGCGAATGGCAATCTCCCATTGCGAAATTCCTTTCCGAGAGTGAGCGCAGCGGCATAACGCGGGCTCTGGATCTGCGCGCCGGCGATATTGTCTTTTTTCAGGCGGCGGATCCGGATGTCGCCAATGCCGCTCTCGGTAACCTGCGTGTGCGTTTGGGAAGCCACCTCAACCTCGTCCGGTCTGCCAGTTTCAACTTTCTCTGGGTCACGGACTTCCCGCTTTTTGAGTACGATGATGCGGAAAAGCGTTACGTTGCCTGCCATCATCCCTTTACTTCTCCCGTTTCCGGACATTTTGATCTTATGCTTGCTGATCCGGCGGCCGCGCGCGCCCGTGCGTATGATCTTGTTCTCAACGGCAACGAGGTGGGCGGCGGTTCCATACGCATACATTCCGAGCAGGCCCAGCGACGCATGTTTGATGCCCTTGGCATAAGGCGCGACGTCACGGAAAGCAGATTTGGCTTTCTGCTGCGCGCTCTTGAGCACGGCGCGCCGCCTCATGGCGGCATTGCTTTTGGCCTGGACCGGCTGGTCATGCTGCTGGCGGGCGCGACCAGCATACGCGATGTCATTGCCTTTCCCAAAACCCAGAAAGCTGCTTGCCTGCTTACTGAGGCTCCTTCCATCATCGCGGCAAACCAGCTGCGGGAGCTGGGCCTTCGGCTTCGGGAGGGCATGTCAGACGTATGATTTTGGATATTGTCTCCTACCCTGATCCGCGTCTGAGCCTTATATCCATGCCTGTAAGCGGGATTTCGGATGATCTCCGCACTTTGGTTGCGGATATGTTTGAGACCATGTACGCTTTCCAGGGAGTGGGTCTGGCCGCTCCCCAAATTGGCCGTCTGTTGCGTGTTATTGTGATGAATCCTGTCCCCAGGGAATCTCTCCCTGCTCCTCGCGTTTTTGTCAATCCCGTGCTGAAACCGGTTGGAGAGCAAACCCTCAGCGAGCAGGAAGGTTGCCTTTCTGTCCCCCTCAATTACAGGGCTGATGTGCTTCGCTACCCCAGTGTTTTTGTTACCGCAATTGATTTGGCCGGCAACAGCATTGCGGAAATGCTTTCCGGTTTTCCGGCCATAGTTTTGCAGCATGAGGTGGACCATCTGGACGGTGTGCTTTTTATTAACCATATTAGTACGTTGCGCCGTTCTTTATATGACGCAAAGGTCAAAAAATGGCTGATCCGCAAAAGCAGCGTCTGATTTTTATGGGAACGCCAGACTTCGCCGCTCGAGTTTTGCAACAAATCCGGCATTGCCCTTTCGGAGAAATTGCGGCGGTCTACACCCAGCCTGACCGTCCGTACGGCAGAGGCCACAGGATCCTGCCGTCTTCTGTAAAAATACTCGCCCAGCATTACGGTTTTCCGGTTTTTCAGCCGCCAAGCTTCAACTTCCCTGAAGTACATCAGGAACTTGCGGCCTTGCGGCCTGATTTCTTGCTTGTAGCCTCGTATGGCCTTATTTTACCAGAGGTTGTCTTGACTATTCCCCGTTTTCCTCCACTTAACGTGCATGCGTCCCTGCTTCCCAAGTATCGCGGGGCTGCCCCTGTGCAGCGCGCCATTATGGAAAACTGGCAGACCGGTGCTCTCACTGGGGTTTCCATCATGCGCGTGGATGCTAAACTGGACGCGGGGCCTGTCTATGCCGCTCAATCTGTTCCCGTTGCCGGGCGCACTGCTGGCGAACTTCTGAATTTGCTCGCCGATATGGGATCTTCCTTGTTGTCGCGCGTTATGCAAGAAATGCTTGCCGGTGAGATTGTGCCTGTGCCGCAGAACGATGCCCTGGCCACCTATGCCGCGAAAATTTCCAAGCGTGAGAGCTTTGTCGACTGGAATTGCACGGTCGCGGCGGTGCATGCCCATATCCGGGCCATGACGCCAAACCCCGGCGCGCGCGCGGTCTTTCGCTTTTACGATCAAAGACTGACTGAGCCTGGAAGTTCGGGGCGAGAATTCTCCTTGCTTCTTCTTCCGGGGGAACCAACTGCTTCCTCTGCGGGACAGATACCAGGCAGCTTGTGGCATACCGAGGCAGGCCTATGCGTGGCTTGTGGCGACTGCTGGTATGAGTTGCTTCAAATTCGTCCGGGCGGCGCGTCAACGATGCATGTGCGCGATTTTGTCAACGGCCGGCTGCGCGGACTGCCTCTGGGGTTTTGCGGCAGTGCTTCGCGGGCCTTGTCTTAACCCCGCTCATGAGCAACCCCCCTTTTTTTTCCTTTCTGCCGCTGGATGCGCGCAGTGCGGCATTGCGCGCACTGAAGCTTTCGGATGATGGGCTGCTTGCCCAGCATGCCCTGAATTTGGCTTTGTCGTCCGCCCAGCCCGGGCTTTCACCCCGGGACAGGCGTCTTGCGTCTGAACTCTTTTACGGTGTGCTTCGCACAGAAATACGCATTGATTTTCTGCTTGGCCGCGTCCTTCACAATTCGCAAAAACTTCCGCAAATCTTGCGTTCCATTTTGCGACTCGGCGTTTATGGCCTGCTTTTTCAGGACAAGGTTCCGCAATATGCCGCCGTGTTTGCTGCGGTGGAACAGGCGCGTCGCCTTTTTCCCTCCTCTCTGGCGCGTCTGACAAATGCCGTGTTGCGGGGTATTCAGCGTATGGGCGAAGCGGTTTTTCTACCTCAATTTTATGTTGCGGATGAAACTTCAGCGGATGACGCCCAGTGGCGCGGCCTTTGCCTTTATTACAGCCTGCCGCATGCCGTTGCGGATATCTGGGAAAAATCCTACGGCCGCTCCACGGCGATTGCTCTTTTACAGAGATCGTTCGCGCGTCCGTGGACCGGTTTGCGGCTCAATGCCACGCATTTCTCAGTGGGTGTTTTGCGGGCGGCCCTGTTGGCGGCGGGCGCAAGCGCGGTCGCGCAAAACGCTTTTGCCTTTGCGCCGGGCACCCTGCCTCTGAGCCTGCTGGGCAAGCCTCTGTCGCACTGGCACACGAATGGGGCCATTTCGTTTCAATCAGCGGGCTCTCAGGCCGTGCTTGAGGCGCTTGGTCTTGCTGAGCGAAATTCCTGCGCGTGGTGGGACGCTTGCGCCGGCCAGGGCGGCAAGGCGCTCGCGTTGCTGGAGCGTGGCGTGGAGGTTGTTCTCTGCTCTGATATCTCGCTGAACCGTCTTTCCCGCATTTCAGGCCAGTGTCGAATCCTTGGCCTGCGTAAGCCTCATATTGTCCAGGCGAATGCCGTAGCGCCGCCTCTGGCGCGCTGGGGAGGTCATATTTTGCTGGATGTGCCGTGCAGCGGGCTCGGAGTGCTTGCCCGTCGCCCTGATTTGCGACGCAGGGGCAACGTCGGACATCTTGACAGATACGTGGCGCTTCAATCCCGTATTTTGCGTCGAACCGCAGGCTGTCTTCTGCCGGGGCGTTGTCTTGCCTATATTACCTGTACACTCAACCCTGCTGAAAACCAGGGGCAAATCGCCCGTTTTCTCGCGGAACATGCCGACTTTTCGCTTTCCGTCGAGTGGCAAACGACCCCGGAGCATCCGTGGATGGAAGGAATGTATGGCGCGCTGCTCGCGCGCGGGCGCGAAAAAGCCTGAATCACCGCGCGACTCCAAGGCGTTTCAGCAAGGCAAGCAACCCTTCCCGGTTTTCATAATTCAAGGTAATTCGTCCGCTGTTCTCATCCCCATTGATGCTGGCTTTACAGGAAAGGCTTGCGCAGAGAGAACTTTGCAGGTCACGCATCTCAGCAGATTTTTTGCGCCTCCCTTGTTTTACTCCGTTCACGGCTGTCTGCGCCGGGGGGCCAGTCCAGGGGAATTTGCCGCCGCTTCGCCAAGTGGCCGCCGCTTCTTCCGTTTCGCGTACACTCAGGCCGCCTTCACGCATTCGTTGATGCAACGCTGCGGCGGCGGCAGGATCGTTTATGCCGAGCAGGCAGCGCGCGTGCCCTGGACTGATTATGCCGTCGCGCAAGTCCGCTTTGGCTTCGGGGGAGAGTTTTAGCAGACGCAGGGCATTTGTGATGGTTGCCCGGCTTTTGCCCAGTCGGTCAGCCAGAGCCTCCTGCGTCAGTTGAAGCATTTTCTGCAACTTTTCCAGGGCTTGTGCTTCTTCAACAGGATTGAGATCTTCCCGTTGCAGATTCTCCGTGAGGGCAGCGACCATTATTTCCTGATCCGTCAAGTCTCGCACGTAGACCGGAACTTCTCTGAGACCGGCTTCTCTGGCGGCGCGCCAGCGCCGTTCGCCGGCCACTATTTCCCAAGAGTTTTCACCGGCGGAGCGTACCAGAAGTGGTTGAATAATTCCCTGCGCCCTTATTGACTCCATGAGTTCCCTGTGAGCGACCGGATCAAAGCTTTGCCTGGGTTGACTGGGATTGGGCTTGAGGGCGGCTACGGGCACATGGCGCATGTCGGTCTTTTCATCCGGCGCGGTGCGTTCATACTGAAAGAGGGCGTCAAGCCCCCGTCCAAGGCTTTTTGTGTTCATGGCGCACATTGGTATTTCCCGTATTTCCTTTTGGAAGACTTTATGTATCGCTGCTTGCCGTCATTTCATCCCAGTTTTCAAAGAATCTGGAGTTGCTTTGGGGATGAAACGGATCTTGACAAAGTTTTTCTGTTCACGCACGTTGGGTTCGGGGTGCAGTTGTGTTGAAACGTTTTTCCTGGAAGGTTCCATCAATGGCTGAACTTTTTCCTCCCTTGTTCCTCACGGATGCCGAAGGCCGCTGCGTGGCGGTTCAGATTCCCTATGCTCTGTGGGAGCGCATCAAAGAGCACGCTGTTCCCGACTGCGTTGCGGCTTCCGAAAACTCTGTCCCGGACCCGCATCCAGCGGAACCGCTGGATGCTTTTGCCGAGTTTTTGCAGTATTGGGATTTTCGCTATCCCTACAAACCCGCTGTGCGTTGCCCGCAGTGCGGCGTAACTGTGGAGGATTGGCGCGTCGGTGACGAGCGTCCCTTTCGTCTGACAAATGCCAATCTCGGTGGCCTGTTGGTTTTCCGCTGCCACAATTGCAATACCACGATACGGCAAAAACATTTTCGCGACCATGTGGCTTTTGAATTTACTCCTACGCCCAGTCCCTGAGCCGCAATTGACGAGTTTTGACGTACCCGCGGCCTTGGCTTGTGCCCTGTGACTGATGCCTCAGTGCAATATCTGTTTTTTGCCGGGATGCCGAAGAACCACCTCCTTGGCAAGGCCAAGATAGGCTTCCGCTCCTTTGGACTTGATGTCATAGTGAATGATTGATTTTCCATGGCTTGGTGCTTCCGAAAGGCGGACATTGCGCGGTATCGCTGTTTCAAAAAGTTGATCTGTGAAACAGCGGCGCACCTCGTTTTTTACCTCCCGCGTCAGCCGGTTGCGGATGTCGTACATGGTCAGCACGACTCCGAGCAGGGACAAACTTGGGTTCAATCTTTTTTTTACCTGCTCATAGGTCTGCAGCAGCTTTACTATCCCTTCGAGAGCAAAAAATTCGCATTGCAGGGGGATAAGCAGTTCACCGGCTGCGCACAGAGCGTTGAGCGTCAACAAACCAAGCGACGGCGGGCAGTCCAGAATAATATATTCGTAGATGTCCCTGACGCGTTTGAGGCATTCGTCCAAAAAAAATTCCCGGCCGATTTTATCCACAAGCTCAAGTTCGGCACCCACAAGATTTGTGCTGGCTGGTAGTATATCCAGATACGGTGGACGAATTTTCCGGATGCTGTGGCGAGTCTCTCCCGGCGTGTAGAGCGTGCTGTACAGATCTGCGGCGAGATCATCCTGGGAAAGGCCGATGCCGCTGGTACTGTTGGCCTGTGGGTCGCAGTCAACAAGCAGCACTTTCTTTTCCATCACGGCAAGAGCTGCAGCCAGGTTGATGGCTGTAGTCGTTTTTCCAACTCCGCCTTTTTGATTGGCGATGGCAATTATGCGCGCCATTTTAGCTCATCCGTTTTTTGATATTTTATGTTTCGCGTGGAGCATTGACGTGCGTGTGTGGCAGTGCTCCGAATGTTTCACGTGAAACATGGACAGTAATTATTGGTGAAAAACAATATGGTATTTTGGGAAAATGACTGGAGGGTGCATTCGCGAATCTCCAACGTGCGGGGTTGAAAAAAAAGTGGGCAAACAGCGGGATGAAAGTCATGACAAAATGCTGAAAATTTATACGTACAAATTACGGACAAAAAATGTATTTACAATAATACGTGAAGGCGTGATATTTCGTCAAGATGAAAATCGGGAACAAAATTTGTCATAAAAAACGCATAAACCAAAATAGAAGATGAAAATAAAGTTACATAACAGCAATCCGTTTGATAATATGTGTTATTTTGAGATGATAGAAAAAGTATTCGCAAAAGAAGTCACCACACGGCGAAATGCCTGTGCGCAGATATCATTCCATTGGCAGCCGCAGCTCAACGGGCCTGTTTGTGGACATTTGCTTTGGCACAGGATAAATGTTACTGATCAAGGGTGGGGTATATGAGACGGATTCGTGTTCTGCTGGTGGACGATGAGGCGGAGATCCCGCGCATTCTCGCCAAGCGTCTGACACGGCGCGGCTATGAGTGCGTTGCGGCATCCAATGGCCAGGAGGCACTTGAAGTCATGGATGCCTGCCTTTGCCCGCTTGTGATTCTGGATGTGAAAATGCCGGTCATGGACGGGATGGCGACTCTCACACATATTGTCAAACGCTGGCCGGAGACTCGTGTTATCGTTCTCTCCGGGCACGCGGACATGCAGCTTGCCGTGCGGGCCGTAAGCCAGGGGGCTTTCGGCTATCTGATGAAACCTGTGGATTTTGACGAACTGCTTTTCAAAATAGAAGATGCTGTGGCGGATCTGCGGCTGGCCGGCGAATAGAAAAATTCGCCGCTGGGGTTCGCTGCCAAGCGGAACCGTAGCAAAAGAAGGTGCGTATGCGATTGAATGGCGTCATGGCGCTTGTTGTGCTGCTTCTGGGTTTTTCAGTCTGCGCGGGCGCGGAGGAAATAACAACAGACAATCTGGCCAAGGAACTTGAAAAACTCCTTCGCAACCGACCGGATATCGTGATGGATGTATTGCGGCGCGAGAGCGAGTCTGTGCTGGATATCGCACAACAGGGATCCAATCAACGGCGCAGGCGCAGCTTGGAAGTCCAATGGCGCGCTGATATGAAAAGCGAAAAAAATGTGCGTCTGGAAGGGCGTCCAGTGTATGGGTCGCCCAAAGCCAAAGTGCGTATTGTTGCTTTTTCCGATTTCACCTGCCATTTTTGCCGGCAGGCTGCCTCAACGGTCAATGAGGTGTTGAGAGACTACGGTGAGGATGTCTGCCTGGTTTTTAAAAATTTCCCCCTGGAAAACAAGGGGACAGCCATGCAGGCGGCCGTCGCCTTTTTGGCCATAGCGCAGCAGAGCAACGAAAAGGCATGGGAATTTTACAGTGCGCTGTTCGCGGAACGGGACAGGCTCATGGGGGAAGGGGAAGGCTTCATCAACAGGATGGCCGAGAGCGTTGGCGCGGATGTGAAGAAACTGCAAAAAGACGTAAAGAGCAAAAAAATAGCCGAAATGCTGGCCGAGGATATAGCGGATGGGCAAAAAATCGGCGTGGAAGGCACGCCGTTTTTTCTTGTGAATAATCTCGTTATCCGCGGCGCGCTGCCTCTTGATCTTTTCCGGACGGCTGTAGACATGGCCCTTGCGGAAAAGTCCAAATAGACTACGCGCTTTTGTCCTGGATTTGGGCGGGAACCGTCCTGTCCCCTGAACGCGTCAGAATGACGCGCGTCATCCAGCGCCGCAGCTGTTCCAGGTCGGCCTGCTGGGTTTTTTCGGAAGCATTGAGGAGCATGCGCAAGGTTTCCACTTCCTCACGCAGGGCTGATGACTGGCCCGCTGCTGACTGCTCTGACGTCTTGGGCAGGCGTTCCACCAACACATGCATGAGCTGGGAAATTCCCTCCAGGGCAATTGTCTGGCGTTCAAGCATCTGCAGAGCCGCCGCCGGAAAATGGGCGGAAACCGCTTGGGGCTGATCCCGGGGAGGGGATGAGTCGTGCACAGCAAGCGCATTGCGGGGGAAACGGGCTTCCAGTGCATCCTCAACCGCAATAGCGGTGCGGGATTTTTGCATCTGCTCAAGTATGGCCTCAATCACGTCAAGCGTTTCCCTGCGGTAACGGCGGCGGCGGCCGTCGCCAACACCGGGAATGTATAACGCAAAACGCTTGCAGTAATAGCGCGCCGTGGATTCCGGCAGTGAGAAATGTCGCGCAATATCCGCAATGCTCAAGAGTCCTTCACCCGCATTGACCTTGCGTGTCATGGCGTTCCTCCCGAAAATGGCGCTGATGAGTTTTTCTGGAAATACTCTAAAAGAAAATAAAAAGCAACAGTATTGCTGCAGCATTTGATATCAGGGGACAATTTTTGGTAATGCGACCTTGCGGACGAAAGCGACGAGCGCGGCAGGGCGCGGTCAGTCTATAGCATTCTACGATTGAGATTGTGGCTTGACGGCGAAGTGACTTCGCCTTGCGACAATCTCGCGGCAAGGATTTGCTTGCAAATCCTTGCAGAGCAAATTATACATTTTCAATGTTAATTTGCTCTAAGGGAAATCACTTTTTTCCTCAACTACCGGAAGGGTGGGGTCTCAGCGGACTACGCGCCGCACCGTAAGCAGATTGCTGCTCCAGCAAGGCCGGTCCATGTTTTCGGCGCGTACTCGTGACCCTGTACGTGGGCTGTGGATAAAGGTGCTGTTGCCCGCGTACAGGCCGGTGTGCAGACCGTTGATCGCGCGTGAAGCGCGGAACACAACGATGTCGCCGGGGCGCGCGTTTCCGCGGGGCACCGCAACGCCAGCACGGGCCTGCTCTACCGTTCTGCGGGGCACTGCCAGGCCGTTTTTCTGATAGGCCCACCAGACAAGACCGGAACAGTCAAAACCCGTTTGCGGGGATTTGCCGCCGGATTGATAACTTTTGCCAATCTGGCTGTAAGCCGCATTGACAACCTTGTGGGCAAGCGGTGGCGTGATGTCGGTGTCTGAAGATTTCAGAAATCCGCAACTTGAAAGAAGAAGCGCAAAAAGCAGAGTAATGAAGTAGTTTTTCATGGCGGTTCTTTACCAGTAACAAAATCGCGCAGCAGCGGAAAAAGGCAGCCGCGTTGCACACTATATCGGCAAAAGCAGAAAAAAGTTAAGTCCGCCTTTTGGGCGCTATGCCTCAAAGATGATCCCCGTTGGATTGCCAGACACCCGGAGCGCGGATGCCCGCCCTGAAAAGATGTTGCGCAACAAACACATAACATGTAAACTTATCCGCCCAAGCGCATTTGCTGGATCCTGAAAAACCGCAACATAGCCAACGTGCTGATAAAATTGCAACACCGGTTCACATAATGGAAAAATTTGACAGCATACAGTCAGCCGGCCTGCCTGACCTTGACAAAGTCGTGGACCGCCTTTGCCATTCCGATTCCCTCAACGCTGTCTGGCACAATTCAGCCGAGGGATCGGCCATGCCCTCCATTGACGAACTCAGGGAAATCATGAGCAGATTGGCTGCGGCCATCTTTCCGGGGTATTTCGGACAGACCCAGGTGCGGCTGGAGTCGCTGCGCTACCATCTGGCGGCCAATCTGGATTCCATCTACCGTAAACTGCGCGAGCAGATTTTGCGGGGTTTTTGTTTTACCTGCGAAAAACAGCATGCGAACTGCGCGCCGAGGGATTCCCAAAGCAAAAAAGCGGCGCTAGCCTTTATGGATGCCCTGCCTGAGATACGCCGCCTTTTGGTCGGCGACGCCAGAGCCGCCTATGAGGGCGACCCCGCCGCGCAAAGCCCCGGAGAAACAATTTTTTGCTATCCGTCCCTGCGAGCCATGCTGCACCACCGCATTGCCCATGAACTGCACAAACTCGGTGTGCCCATGATACCCCGCATGATTTCAGAAATGGCCCACGCGCATACCGGCATTGACATACACCCCGCCGCCGCCATAGGGGAAGAATTTTTCATTGATCACGGCACGGGCGTCGTCATCGGCGAAACCTGCCGTATCGGGCAAAACTGCCGCCTCTACCAAGGGGTGACGCTGGGGGCTCTTTCCTTCCCCAAAAACCCGGACGGCACGCTTACCAAAGGCATACCACGCCACCCCATACTGGAGGACAATGTTACCGTGTACGCGGGGGCCACCATTCTCGGCAGAATAACCATCGGATGCGGTGCCGTTGTGGGCGGCAATATGTGGATCACTGACGATGTGCCCGCCGGTGCCAGAATATCGCTGGAAAAAGCTTATGCCTGAAGGTCCGTGCAAAATTCTGCTGTGCGCTTGCCTGCTGGTCATCGCCTTGGTCGTCGCGTCCTGCGCCAAGGATGTTGAAGTCCGGGCCAGAGGGCAGACGGCGATCAGCGTCGGCGTTGGCGGCAGGCAATTGTAGACGGGCAACGATAAGGAACGGCAATGTCACTCAAATTGTACGGCAAAAAAAAGAAATCCGTTGTGCGCGAATACGCGGAAGCTCTGCTGTTCGCCCTTCTGCTGGCGCTATTTATCCGCACCTTTCTGGTGCAGGCTTTCAAGATACCCTCGGAATCCATGCTTTCCACCCTGCTTGTGGGCGATCACCTTCTTGCGAGCAAATTTGCCTACGGCATCAATATTCCCTTCACCGACATACGGATATATCAGGGTGAGGATCCGGCCAGAGGCGACATCATCATTTTCGAATACCCCGGAGATCCGAGCGTGGATTATATCAAACGCGTCATCGGCGTGCCCGGCGACGTCATCGCCGTGCGGAACAAGCAGCTCTTCCGCAACGGCCAGGCCGTCAGGGAAGACTATGTCCGTTTTGCCAATCCCGGCCAGATTGAACCGAGGCGGGACAATTATGGCCCTGAAACAGTGCCGGAAGGCAAATATTTCGTCATGGGGGACAACCGCGACAATTCGCTGGATTCCCGCTTCTGGGGCTTTGTGGGCCGCAAAGCCATCCGCGCCAAGGCATGGCGTATTTATTGGTCCTGGGACGGCCCCGGCGACATACGCTTCGGCAGATTGGGCAGACTGATCCAGTAAATATATGGTCATTCGGCTTTTGAGCGAACGCGGTATCAGGCAACCTGTTTATTTTGTTTAAGGTTTTTTTTCGTGATAGTTGGCTGTGCGCTAATCATGTGCCAACTGCCATTTTTGGAGGCTCGAAAGCCAGCACTTTCGGGCCTCTCCTTTTGGCGAAAACGCTGTCCAGTTTATCTTGCCCGACGCCAAGGCTTTTTATATATCTCGCCGTTGTGTTCGGGCTTTTATGTCGCAGAATTGCTTGAACTGTGGGAATATCAAGCCCGGCATAGGCCAGAATGGTAGCGGTCAAATGGCGTATCGCGTGGTAGCCGAACGGTCTTACTCCGGCGCTTTTGCAAAGTTCGCGAACAAATCTGTGCCGTGAATAAAAGCGGTTGCCCTTATATCGGACAGAAGTGAACACATAGAGCGAGCACGCATCCCGTTTATGTTCGGCAAGGGCCTCGCGCAATTCCGTGGTCAAGGGTATCCAGTCATACTCCATGCCGCCGCCAAGTCTTTTACGTGTACCGAGGCGAACTTTTCCGCCTTGCAAGTCAACGTCTTCCCATTTAAGACCGAATGCTTCCCCGCGACGCGCGCCGGTATGAAGCAAAAACAAAAGCAATGTCTTGTCTTGCCCTTCGGCTTGGTCGTATACTTCCCAGAAGTCGCTTTCCGGCGGTACATAGCGCGGAGTCTCGTCGGCAGGGAATTTGGGGACTTCCAAAAAAGGATTCAGTTTCGGCAATCCATAAAACTTTTTCCCCCACTCCCAGGCGGTTGCGAGATTTTTGCGTGTATTGTTTGTTGTTTTTGGACGTGTCTCTTTCAAGACGGCGCGCAGTGCATTTTGAGCAAGCGCCGCGCTTAAAAGCTCTGGAGTCAGCGATGGGTCAATCATTCTGAACAGCCGCTTAAACGCCATTTTCATTTCGCACATTGTTGTCTTGGCAAACCTTTCCTTCGCAAAGTCCAAGTAAGCATTTGCGAAATCAAGCAAGCAGATCGTGGGGGTCGTTAAGGCCGGCGCGTTCCACGCCTCGACGCTTTGCTGAACTTCCCACGCTATGGCCTCGCGTTTTCCCAGGAACACCTTTGTTTTGACCTTCCCGTTTATCATGCGCTTGCCCCGCCATTTCCCGTTGGGCATCTGATAAGGCATGTCTGCCCTCCTTTAGCTCCTCGATGAAATTGTCAAAGAACCTGATGGCGCGTCCCGTGCGGACACCGCCAAGCGCATGATAGTGTCTGTACACATGGGACAGGGAAACATCAAGCAGAGCGGCAATGTCTTTGGCTTTGAGCATATTTCCTCCCCCTCACGCCAGTCCGGCCTTTTCCGCAAGCCAGACGGGCAGTTCAATCTCAACGTCGGCGTCGCCCTCTCCCGCGCCCGTGTCATACTCAATCTGACTCTTGGGCAGCCATGTTTGCGTGTTGCTGTCGGTGACAAGGATGGCGGCGTCGGTTTCCCTGATGATGTCAACGGTGATTGTGGTCGTGTCCATTTGTTATCTCCCGTATTGCAACATTGATATAATCCTGCGGCGTCAACGCATCGTAAAATCCGTGCCTGAAACGGACGCACGGGCTTCCCGATGGGTTGCTTTCGCAGACAACGCAGAGATTCTCTGAACATCGACATAACATGTCGGCAAGTTTGTCCCGTTGGGCTTCAGCCTCTTCCAAGGCGCCAAGGAGTTTGTCGATGTTTTGATGCCAGTAAAGTGATATGTTAGGATTTGTTTTCATTTCCTTTACCCATTTCTGGCGTTCTTCTTGGGGTATTGTTGCCATGTGTCAATCTCCATCTAGATACGGATTATAGTCCGGGCCCGGGAACAGTATTCTAGTCAACAAGCCCTGTATCTCTGGTCGCTGTTTCGCTATCCACTCTTTTGCATGGTCTCTGGTTTTCTCGTTGGGATCGCCATCGATATGTTCAGTGTTTGTCATTGTGGTATTTCCCTCCACGCATCACGTATTATGGCGGCGTATTTTTTGCGGGTTCTGCGGGTAGATGCAGCGTCCCATTCTTTATAGGGACTACCGTCATCGTGGCATCGAAAAGACAAGGGGCACTTCTCGCAGGACTCGTGGTTACTCCAGCAAAGTTCGCAGGCAAAGCAGTCATTGTGACACGCACCATGCTCCCCGCCGTTGACCTCCCACCCTGGCCAGCTGCCTTTGCTCCTTTCCGGATTGTCATACAACCACTGCCACAGGGCTATATGGGCGGCCTTGTATTCGGATTCGGTCATGATACCCTCTTAAATTCGATTACCCACACCCACGGATTATCATTCCATGCAGCGCCGGGGCGTTTGGCGTTGATGGAATCCCACAGGACAGCGAATGCTGAAATTGCGCTGCACTGATGCGATATGGGCAATGTGCGGTCACTATCCGTGCAAGTCCCACAGCGGACACAAGGCATATCTTCTTCAACAGGGCAATTTATCCCTTCTGCCCGTGCATCTTCCAGGCTAATCCCCTGCACCCGTTCCACCCTGATTCCGGTAATCTCAAGGGTGATGCGGGATGCCCAGCGGGACATGTGGATAGGGGAACGCCAAGGATGATAGTATTCGTCAGCCGCAGTATCCCCTTCGGGGTTCACTGTTGCACGGTATACTGGAGTGCCGTCAGGGGGGCAGTGGCACATATAAGAGCCGCAGTCACACATGCCACTTTCCCAATGCCGCCAAGTTTCTTTTACCCATAGGCGGTCGCCGACAGCATACGGGCATATATATCCATTCCAAATTCTACGACCCTGATAGTCCTTTTGACCCAAGGGGAACCTGGGCGACGGTTTTATCACCCGCCGCGTCTGCGTCTTTCTGCCTTCCAGTATCGCCCGAACCATCGGGCCGGAAAAGATTATGGGGCGTTCTTTCATGACGGCACCTCATACGGATAATCCACGTTGAAAAATCCCAGGCTGCCCTTGCAGGCAAAATATTTCAGCCACATGGCCGAAGCTATCGGCCACCAATGCAATCCGGGTTCCGCCCAGGGAGAGCGAGGGCCAGGAGTCCTGTGACTGCTGAAAGTCAACATCCCCACAATGCCGCCTGTATTGAAAGCGGAAAACGGCGGAAGTGAGTAGCCCTGTAATACAAGATGCCTGTAACCATCATCGTCAAACCGTTTTCCGGCGTGGATAAATACTGTCTTGCCTAGGAATTTAGGCGGCAAATCCCAGGTGCGGTTCTCCACGTCCTTGCCGAAATGCAGGATGGCATAGGCCCAGGGCTGCTTGATGGAAATGGCGGGCAGGATCATGACGGCGCCTCGTTCCATTCCCGCCCGTCGAGCAGGCGGCCTGCGCGGCGCTTGCCGACCGGGCACGCCTGGCCTCGTAAACCTGGGGCGATTTCGCACCAGTCCTTTGTGCCTTTTTTGAGGTAGCCGCCTTTTTTCTTGAGGATGCTCTTCACATCTATGCCGGAGCTTCTTAGGCGCAGGGGGATGTCCTCATAGCGGTCATCTCGTCCGATACTCTCGACTGTAATGTATTCCCCCCAACCCTTGAAAAAGAACGGCACGCCCGCCTCCTGGCACTGGTCCCGCAGACTCCGAACCCAATTCGGATGCATGGGCCGCGCTCCGGGGCCGCTTTCTCCGCCCGCAATTACCCAGTCCAAGTGAGGATATACGGCACCATCCGCCAATTCCGCTCTCCGGCAATGCGGAAGGTGATGCCATCTGAGGGCGCTGCCGAAAAAGCCAGGGGAATGCGTAAAACTAACGGCTTCCAAGTCCACCGGCCCAAGCATCGGCTCCACGCACACGCCACGCTTGGCGGCCGGAGTCTGGAGCAGGATCGGGATTTTCTCATTCGCCTCCTGCTGGTTGCAGACCGTGACACCAAGCCAGAGGTTGGGGAGGGGTTGACCATCGTCCGTCAGATATTTCGGACGGGACATTGCTTCCTGCATAAGTTCGGCACGCTTGGTCAAAAAAATAAAGGTGTGTGCCGGGTGCTGTCCGATTGTATACAGGATATGGTCACGGGCGACCCAGGACAGGCTTGGGTGAAACATGTCGCACATTGACCCTATAAAAATACGCTTCGGTCCGACCCGTTTCGCGGAGGGGATTTTCATATCCCGCGCATCGGAATATATTTTTCCGTTCCATTTGCCGTCGGCACCCACTACAGCAGAGTACTTGCCGCTGATTGCCGGATTCGGATGTTGCACCAGCCGCGCGGCAAAACGCTCGGCATAGCAGTTGTCACACCCCGGCGAGCAATGGGAGCAACCGACAACCGGATTGATCGTGAAATCGCACCACTCGATCTTGGTCTTACTCATTGCGTAGCCTCCGTTTCAGTAATTGACAAAATCAGTTTTTGATGGATTCGGATTTGACCGGATTGTTCTCCCCTGCCCGTTCCCGTCCACATAAGGGATGCGGACGGTTGGGGGGATTATTTGCCGCGCTTATGCCCGCACCACGGGCAGACCT
>JAISXC010000260.1 GCA_031270875.1 Desulfovibrio sp. | reverse complement strand
CGTGAAATGGACTGCCCTTTCAACGTCTTTTGAAAGGAGCGACCATGCAAACCCATATTCTCGGCTTCCCCTCCATCGGGAAACAGCGGGAGTTGAAACAGGCTCTCGAATCTTTCTGGGAAGGCGACATTTCCGCTGAATCCCTTTCCGAAACCTGCGTGAAATTGAAAAAGCGCCATTGGCGCATTCAGAAGGATGCCGGTCTTGATTATGTGAGCACCGGCGATTTTTCCCTGTATGACCGCATGCTGGATATGATCTGCATGCTTGGCGCAATGCCGCCGCGCTTCGCCCCGTGTCCGGACGATTCACCGCTGGAAAGGTATTTCAGCCTTGCGCGCGGCGACGTGAAGCGAAACATAGCCGCTTTGGAAATGACCAAATGGTTTGACAGCAATTACCATTACCTTGTTCCGGAAATTGACACCGACGAGCCCTGGACGGCCGGGAGTCACCCGGTCGTTGACGACACGCGGCTCGCGGGAGAGCTTGGTTTCTCCCCCAAGCCCTCGCTCATTGGGCCGTTCACATGGCTGGCCTTGGCCAAGTCCCGAAGCGGGACGAAGTGGTCGCGACTTGACGCGATTGTCTCCGTTTATGCGGATGTCATGGCGAACCTTGCTCCCCATTGCGATTGCATCCAAATCGAAGAACCCGTGCTGTGCGCGGAGCTTTTGCCGGAAGACGCGGCTCCGCGCTTCCGCGACGCCTATGCCGCGCTGAATGCGGCCTGCGGTGGCAAAAAACTCATGCTGGCAACGTATTTCGGCCCGCTTGGACGCAATCTGGAATTGGCCGTTGGCTCCGGCTGCGACATCCTGCATGTCGACGTGGCGCGCGGGTCCAAGCAGCTTGAAGACGTTTTGGACAAACTTTCCGACGGCATAGCCCTTTCGCTCGGCGTGGTGGACGGACGCAACATCTGGAAAACCGACTGCCCAAAAGCGGTTTCCCTCATCAGGCGGGCCGTTTCCGCGCTTGGCAGTGAGCGCGTTCTTTTGGGCTCAAGCTGCTCACTGCTCCACTGCCCGGTGGACGTGGCGGAAGAAACGGCATTGCCGGAACACATCGGGAACAGGATGGCCTTTGCCGTGCAAAAATGCGCGGAGCTGGCCGCCCTGCGTGAAATTGTCGAGCAGGGAGGCCACGCGGCCCCGGACAAAAGCACCGTCGCGCCAACTGCCGCCGCTCATCCCGACAGCCGCGTCGAGGCCGTGCGAAATCGGGTTTCTTCCGTCACGGAGGCCATGCTTTCACGCCGTTCGGCATACCCGGAACGCCGGACCGCGCAAGTCTGGCTCAATCTGCCTGTCCTGCCCACCACCACCATTGGCTCTTTTCCGCAAACGCCCACCATCCGCAGGACGCGCCTGGCCCACAAGCGGGGCGGCATGTCGGAAGCGGACTATATCGCCGCCATCAGGAGCGAAATAAAAGACTGCGTTGAAAAACAGGAAAAGCTCGACCTGGATGTTCTTGTGCATGGCGAAGCCGAACGCAACGACATGGTTGAATATTTCGGCCAGCAACTCGGCGGATTCTGCTTTACGCAAAACGGGTGGGTGCAGAGCTACGGGAGCCGGTGCGTGAAGCCCCCTGTCATTTACGGCGACGTGTACCGCAAACGCCCCATGACAGTCGACTGGATACTCTACGCGCAGTCCCTCACGCAAAAGCCGGTCAAAGGCATGCTGACCGGCCCGGTGACGATTCTCTGCTGGAGTTTCGTGCGTGACGATCTGGAACGGAGCGAGGTCTGTAAACAGATAGCCCTTGCCATCCGCGACGAGGTGCAAGACCTGGAAAAGGCGGGCATCCGCATCATCCAGATCGACGAAGCCGCCCTGCGTGAAGGCATGCCGCTGACGAGCGCCGAAGCGGAGGCCTATCTGCAATGGGCTGTGGACTCATTTCGCCTCGCGTCCTCCGGAGTGGAGGATGGCACCCAGATACACACGCACATGTGCTACAGTGAATTCAACGCTATTCTGCCCTGGATAGCGAAAATGGACGCCGACGTGATCAGCATTGAATCCAGCCGCAGCCGAATGGAGCTTCTGGACGCGTTCTCCGAATTTCACTACCGGGGCGAAGTCGGGCCGGGGGTATACGACATCCACAGCCCGCGCATCCCTTCCGTGGAGGAAGTGGCGGAACTTCTGCGCAGGGCTCTGCGGCACATCCCCAAGGAACGGCTGTGGGTGAATCCGGACTGCGGCCTGAAAACACGGCAGTGGGAAGAGGCCTACCCCGCCCTTGAAAACATGGTCGCCGCCGCGCTGCTGGTGCGCGAAAGCCTGAACTGACAACTTTGCGGGCTATTCCGCGCCCCTTTCTTTCCGGTATTCGGTTATCACTTTTTCGGCGACAGGCTGAGGCGCTTCCTCATAATGCGCAAACTCCATCGTGAAAAAGCCCTGTCCCCCCGTCATGGAACGCAAATCAGGCGCATAGCGCAATACCTCGCCCATGGGCACATGCGCCTTGATTTCCGTGATGCCCGCCTGGGAATCCGAACCAAGCACCTTGCCGCGCCGCGAGGAAAGATCGCCGATGACGTCGCCCATGCTTTCATCGGGAATGGAGATTGTCAGCAAAACGATGGGTTCCAGCAAAACGGGCCTGAGGCCTTCCATGGCTTTTTTGAAGGCCAGGGAGCCGGCCACCTTGAAGGCCATTTCCGAAGAATCCACAGTATGGTAGCTGCCGTCGTACACCTTGACGCGATAGTCCACCACCTGACATCCCGCCAGAAATCCGCGGGCCGCCGCCTCCTGAATTCCCTTGTCAATGGCGGGAATGTACTGACGTGGTATCACGCCGCCCACAATGGCGTCCTCAAATATATAACCGGCGCCCCGCGGCAGGCCTTCCATCTCAATCCAGCAGTCGCCGAACTGGCCGCGGCCGCCGGATTGTTTTTTATGACGCCCCTGCACTTGGCATTTGCCGCGCACGGTTTCCCGGTAGGGAACCTTCGGCGTTTTCAGCACAATGTCAATTTTATAGCGCCGCTTGGCTTTTTCCACGGTAAGTTCAATATGCAGCTGCCCCATGCCTGAAAGCAGAATATCGCCGCTTTCTTCATCACGGGCGAGCTTCAGGGTTATGTCCTCGTCCAGCAGGCGCTGAATTGCCGCATAGACCTTGTCCTCTTCGCCCTTTTCCTTGGGGGCCAAGGCATAGGTGATCAACTGCGGCGGCAGCTTGGGCATGGGCAACGCAAAGGGGGATTTTTCGTCGCAAAGGGTATCGCCGCTGCGGGTGTTTTTGAGCTTGGCCACCGCCACAATGGCCCCTGGGTAAACGGAATCCTTGACGGGTGCCTGCGTTTTGCCCGTAAGGTACAACAAATTCCCAAGCCGTTCGTTCTCTTCGGCGCGCATGTTTTTGAGAACCGTGTCTGTGGAAACAGTGCCGGACAGGATGCGCAGGAGGGAAAGCTGGCCGGAAAAAGGATCGGACAACGTTTTGAACACAAAGCAGACAAGTGGGCCGTCCGGGGAAGCGGCGCGCTCATTGCCGCCAAGATCGGTAAATGCTGGCTTGTCAAGGGGAGAAGGCAAAAGAGCCTCAACGGCGTCAAGAACGGCTTCGCCCCCCTTGTTTTCTATGGCCGAGCAGACAAGCACGGGCGTCAGCTCTCCGGAAATCACGCCCGCCCTGAGGCCGGCGCTGAGATCATCAAGATCGAGACTGCCTTCCTCAAGATATTTTTCCATCAGGCCTTCATCGCTTTCCGCGATATTTTCAACAGCCACATCATGCAGAAGCTGCACGTCATCGGCCAGCTCCGAAGGAATCTCCGCCTCGGTGAAACCACCGTCGGCAAACATCAACGCCTTGCCCTTCAGCACGTCCACCACGCCCACAAAAGCATCTCCCCGCCGTATGGGAATTTGCAGAACGACGGTTTTCACCCCAAGCGCGGAAAGACTGTCAAAAGCCATCTGAAAATCCGCCCTGTCCCTATCCAGCTTGTTTATCACAAACATTGCGGGCAAATTTCCCGCCCGGACGATGTTCCAGAATTTTTTTGTCAGAGGACGAACGCCGTCAACGGCATCCAGCACAAAAAGCACACTGTCGACGCCCTGTAACAGACATTCCATATCGCCGGTAAAGTTGTCGTCGCCGGGAATGTCCATCAAAAAATGACGGTTCCTGTTCCAAAGCCATGTGGCGAACGCGGGCTGAATGGAGCCGCGACGGCGCACCTCTTCCGGCTCGTAATCCAGGCAGGTGGTGCCGTCCTCAATGGCTCCCATGCGCGTGAGCGCTCCGGTATTGAACAGGAGCATTTCGGCGAGCGAGGTTTTGCCGCACCCGCCGGTTCCGACGAGGGCGAAAGTGCGTTGCATTTCAAGAGGCGTGGACATAATTCCCCCTTCATCATAATGAATGGAAAAACACCCTTGGCAATA
>JAISXC010000249.1 GCA_031270875.1 Desulfovibrio sp. | reverse complement strand
ACCTCATGGCGGGAGCTATTGCGTACGCTACAACTCCAGCATCTTGGCGTATTGCAGGCCAAGGCCGATGGCGTCGAATATCATGTAGTAGCCGTCCTCTATCATCTTCCCGGCCTCGTACTCGAACGAATGCAGGTTGGAAAGGGGGCGGTCAAGGCAAACGATGGCGCTGCCGTTCTCGTAGCGGTTGCCCCTGGTCAGTTTGTTCATAACGTCCTTGTAAAGCGGCCCCGTCACCCTGCGCGTTTCCGCGTTGATGGCGAGAAGCCGCCGCCTGCACTCGTGCGCGTCATTGAGGTCTTTCCAAAGTTGCTTCAGTTGCATCTGATACCACTTCGGCGTGTTGGCAAGAACGACGTTTGATTCCATCCGGCGGGGAGCTTCCGGCAACGCCTTTTGCTGCAACCTTTGAAACTCGTCAATCTTGCCCTGCACGAAGGCAAGGGACTGCGGAATCCATTCCACCGGCAGGTCGTCAATGCGCTCAAGCTGGAAATGGGCGCGGACCTGGGGCCAGAGAGCGGAATGATGCACGTTGGCGATTTTGGCCCATGCGTTGACCAGAGAGCGCAGCGGCTTGCGGTCGGCAGGGGTTGAGGGGGTTGTGGTTTCGGGAAGGGCTTTCTGCCCGGCAATCTCGGCCTCCATCGCATTAAACGCGGCGATATAGGCCAGCTTGATTTGCAGGGCCTTCTTGCCGGTGTAGCCCATGACGAGCAACATGAAGCCGTCGCGGTAGATGAGGAACATGAGAAGTTTCCGCCCGGTTTCGTCTGTATATTCACTCGCCACAAAATTGTGGTCAGTGAAATCTTTCGGGCATTCAGCCATAACCCGGCGAATATCCCGCAAAATGGAATCGTGCCTTTTGCCGAAATGCTCAGCGATTTGTTGGGAAGTTACGGACGGGCGGCCATTGACGAGGGAAACGGACGGGGAAGGGATAAGGCTGGTCATGAGAAACTCCAATAGATTTGATGATGGGCCTTTGGGTACGAGAAAGGCCGGGACTCAATCCTGTCTATTGGAGCAGTGCGCTTATTCCCTTGCGGTTATTAGGCGCTATCATCCCGGCCAATTATCTTATCGGCTTAAATATTGAGGATATTATACCCCAAAAAGAAACCCGACAAAATAGGCCGGGCAGTGTTAAACGCGATTTTTTACAGCCGCGCTCGTGCTGCCAATAGACTTGATGAGTCAACGGAAACACAGGGCGGCGGGAATGTCAAGAGGCTGGTAATTTATTTTCATTCATCAGCAAGCCCCAATTGTTGCCGCAATTTGTCAGACTTGGATTTTTCCTCCTCCGGCATTGGTCTAAGCACCATTGGCGTTAATATCAGTCCTGCTATAGCAAACATACTATTATCAATCTCAATAGTCACCACTAGCCCGCGTTTCGCAGCTTCTCTTGTTAATTTACCAAGGGTATTACACGCTTCTCTAATCTTCTCAGTTATGTTGATGTCTTCAATGTCGAATACAATATCAATATTCTGCACAGTGATAATTTTATCATTCATAGCTACCTCCCCAATGGAACTTTTCAGGTTCACACAGGCAATCCTCTCCAATGAAGATTGCCGGGCGCTGAAAAGAGCGTAGGAACTCCGGCCTATTTTCCCTTGCGGGTATTGTATTTCGCCCACGCCCGGCAAATATGGCAATGATTATACCCCAGAAAAGGGCAAAAATAAAGGCCAAACTGACGGGTGGCGTGACCGCCGATAGGCTTTTTGAGAGCCGTAGGAATACATAGGCATAGAAGCTAGGATGGGTCAAGATTTTTTTTCAATAGGATATCATAATAAAAACCAAAGCGCTCCATTCTGAAATCTGAACGCAATATGTAATTAGATATTCTTAGTGGATACTCAACGGTCGCGTCAAAACAGACGTTAATAATTTGCTTCCCCTTTTTATCATTTGTCTCAAAAAAAACAGGATGATACAATTCTATAGATTTGGGATTATTTAACATGTATGAAAAAATATCAATTCCATAAATGACATTTATTTCATCATGTTCTATCTCGCCAAGTTCACCTATATATTTCCCATATTCATCATCTTTTTTAGCCTTGACGACAATTGTTACAATGCCATTTCTGTCATTTTCTACAGAAATATAGTAATAGCAACCTGTTCTAAAATGCTGTTTAACAAAATCGCTGTATTCTTCATTAAATGATTCTTCAATTTTTGCACATTTTTTAATAATATTCTGCCTGCTCGTTCCGCTAATGTTTTTCTTTGTCACGTTCGATAATTGTAGTTCCTCCAGGTATGTTCTTTCCTTCATATTTAGATAACTATCATATTTTTCATCTTCAAAAATTTTTATCTTTTTACAAAGGCAATTTTCACAAATTTTATAACTATAAATTTCAATACCCTCTTTTTTACAAATTTCAATGTATTCTTTTTCCGCTTTGATTTTTTCTTTTCTTGTATTATCAGGCGTTGTTGTAATATGGCATCCACATATCGCGCATTTATCGATGTTAAAATTCTTGAATATAGATAATAATATTTTGTTTATCATAAATGTCTTTCTCTTTTGTGGGCACACACAAAAGGTCACAACCGCAAGCCCCATAGCGATGCAAGGCGAGAGCTTTTGCCCTCTCTCCCGCCTGCACGCGGGTTTTCCACATGTTTAGGTACATCGGCATTGGCAGCACAATGACTGCACAGGGCGGTGGGGATGTCAAGAAAAATTTTACAGCGAAAAGCCTTGACAATAATTTACTTTGTAAATATTATATACATATATTGAGGGCAAGCATGATTTTTACCTGGGACAAAGAAAAAGCGGCAGACAACCAGCAGAAGCACGGAGTCGCCTTTGAAGAGGCGCAAACGGTTTTCATGGATTGCAACGCACTGAGAATATACGACCCTGACCATTCAGACGATGAAGACAGATTCTTGCTACTAGGCTTGAGTTCTGTTCTTCATCTGCTGGTGGTCTGCCATTGTTATCGGGAGAGCGACGAACAAATCAGAATCATATCAGCCCGGAAAGCCACCAAGACCGAATCAGCAACCTATGAAAGAAGGAAATAGTCGTGCGCGAAGAATATGATTTTTCAGAAGGCATCAAGAACCCGTATGTCAGGCCGAAAAAAATAACTGTCACCATGCGTCTTGACAAGGCAACCGTAGATTATTTCAAGGGGCTTTCTGAAGAAGCGAATATGCCGTATCAGACATTGATTAACGCCTATTTGGCGGATTGCGCCGCAAAGGGAAGAAAGCCGGTACTGATTTGGGAGCGATGAAGATTGCCGGGTGTTCGTAACGGCTACAGGAACCGCTGCCAGCCTTTGGCTTGCGCTTGGACATGTCTGGCACACCCGGCAAATTTGAGAAATGTCGAGCTTATTTTTCGAACCATTTAAATGTAGCTTCAAATTTAACATTCACAATTTGTTTGCCTTTTTCATCAACTGTTTCAAAGAATTCTGGCTTATGAGATAACTGCAATGATGCAGGCTTATTTAAGATATATGAAAAAATATCCATTCCCGGAATAATCGGCAATGAATCTTCTTCAATTTCTCCGAGTTCTCCAATATATTTATCATCATTAATGCTATATTTTTTTGCTTTTACAACTAAAGATATAGTTCCATGTATGTCTTTTTTCGTAGAAGCATAATAGTCACATCCGCCACGACCAAAATCTTCTCCATACTCTTCCATGAACTTTTCTTCAATTCCAGCACATTTTCTTATAATAGATTGCCTGCTTTTACCATCTATATTTTTCTTTGTTACATTAGAAAGCTCTAAATTTTCAATGTACTCTTTCATTTTTATTCCCCATTACTAGCATATGTTAACATTTCCCAAAATGCGTCTTCATCAATTATCCGAATCTGTTTACCTTTGGAAATCCATTTTTCAACACGCCGCTGCTTTGCGCTTTTGTCACTGCCGCCAAGTTTTCTTTTATCCAAGTCGCCGAGAACAAGAATCGTGGTATTTTTTGTCGGATTTTGCTCAACCTTGCATCCTGCTTCCGCCGCCTTCTGCGCCGCAACATCTCTGGGGCACAAAGACAATCCACCAGTGAACACAACCGCTTCACCGTAAAGATGTCCGTCAACATTTCCATCACGCTTGACGTTTTGGGCTGGACTCAACTTTATCCGTTCTCGCCAATCGCTGACCCGTATGCCTTCTTTCCGCGAGGCGTTAAGCGCAATATGACCAGCGGCCTTGGCATCTTCCAGCGCGTCATGATGCCTGAATTTGTATCCCAGAAATTCGCAGAGGTTTAAAAGGGAATACCCCTGTCTCGCAAATTGTCGCCATGCCCGGCGGGCGATGCTTGCTGAATTGAGCCAAGAGCATGAGAGAGGCACCAGATGGTATTTATTACAAGCTCTGTTCAGAGCCAGTTTATCAAACATAGTATGGCAAACGACTATATTGCCTTCAAGAAATGAGGCGACAATATGATATATTTCTGGCAGAGTTGGTGAATGCCGAACGTCCGATGGCCCAATGCCATGAATTTCAATATTTATGTCATCAAAATAATCCTCAGGATTTACCAATGACTCATATTCCTTAACAATCAAGCCATTTGAATAGCCAACGATGCCCATCTGGCAGATTGATGCATAATTTGAGTTGGCCGTTTCAACGTCTATGGCAGTGAAATCGAACATATTTACTGCTTTATTGCCTCGCCTCTTTCGCCCTGATTTGTGCCGCTTCCTCTTCGGTGCTTAACCGGATATATTTCAGTTCCGGTAAAGTTCTTTGCACCTGTTGCTATTCTTTACCATTTCATCCCAGGGCATGTATTCCCTGATATAACCATAGAGACACGGATTTTTTTCTCCATTTTTCCAATTTTTAAGCTTGCGTAAACGCCAAACTCGCCGTTCTCCATTCGCAGATTATGCCACCTCGCCGATATTCCACGTATTCCACTGCTGAACGCGACATAATTTACTGGATAAATCTTTATATTATTTGATGATTTTGCAAAAACAAGAAATGGCTGTTGAGGTTCATTTCTTTTAGCGTACATAACTCCTTCAAACATAAAGCCGCCATTTGGGCGACCGTTTTCAATAAAATAGACATTTTTCCAGTCAATAGAAATATCGTTATTGGTTTTATTTTCTATGCTCATGTTAAATGCGTTAATAAAGCCGACTTCCACAAAAACTGGCGCTATGGTTAGCTTTATTTCTTTATCTTCGTACGCTGCTTTCGATGTGTCAGCTTCGTAGCAATCTCTTGTTACCGAAATACTTGTAGGCGAATACGCATTTTGAACACACCCCACCACCCCGACAAACACCACGGCCAGCAAGACATGAATGATTTTTCGCATTGAGTTGTCCTTTGTTTTTTTCGTTA
This sequence comes from Desulfovibrio sp., assembly GCA_031270875.1. The sequence continues at coordinate 11,917 of JAISXC010000249.1, read as the reverse complement.
GAATCCGATACGCTGTTTTTCTTTGTCCGGCGGCGTCATGAGTTCGCGCAGGGCTTGCAGCACCAGATTTATGGATTCGTCATGCCTTCCCACGGCGGCCTCCAGTTCCGCGACCTTCGCGGCAAGCTCGGCATACGCGGGCACAGTCTGTCGAAGCCAGACAAAGGCGCGGATGACGAGCTTGCTTATTTCATCGGCGCGGGGAGAATTGAGAACGCTGGACAGCATGAGTGCGCCGTGTTCCGTGAAAACATACGGGGCAAAGCGCCTGCCGCCCCAAGATTTTGAGATCCCATTTTGTGGACTTAAACTTGAGATCCCAAAAGTGGATTTCAAGTTGTCCCATTCATCAGGAGACAATTGAAACGCGAAGTCGGGCGGAAAACGTCCGGGGTTACGCTTGACGGCTCGCGGGATATACCTTGTCTCCACCCCGTACAAAACGGCCAAATCCGAATCAAGCATCACCCGCTGGCCGCGCAATTCAAAGATGCGGCGGACAACCGTGTCAATCGTGAAAGGCGAGGCAATTTTACTCATCAAGGCGTGACCTCATTCTTCCGTCGCATCTTCCAAAACTCGCATAAACAATTCCAGGGCCACTCTTTCAGCCTCGTTCTCTGGTTCCGGCAAAGTGACCTGAATATCCTGTACCCCATTCCTGCCCTGTTCTTCCACCTGCTTGGCCCACAGATTTGAGTACATTTTCACGGCGGCGGACACGTCAACAGCCGCTTCGGTGACTTCCGGTTTTTCCAGAGCGGCAAGGATTTCGGCGCGAGTGAAGGTTTTTTGAAACATCTGTCTTTCCTGATTTCCCCGAACACTATCTTATCTGACTGGCGCAAGCAACTTATGCCCCACACGGGGCATAACATGGTTGACCTGCGGCGGCGATGCGCGGCTATTCTTGTTCTTAAAAAAGAGAGGGACAGCACATGCGCATCAAGCCCATTGACCGTCACGAAAAATGGTTCGACATCCCGAATGATCCAGACAAAGGCCGCATCCTCATAGGCGAGGCCAGCCAGTCCGACATATTTGAGGTCGTCAACGCCGCAGCCCTGCGTTCAGCCAGAAGCGAAGTAAGCCCGGAAAGCGAATATCTGCGTGAATTTTATTCCCGTCATATCCTTGATTGGGAAAACATCCTGAACGAAAGGGGCGAACTGTTGCCTTGCACATACGAAAACAAGGTCAGGGTGTTGAACACGCCGGAATTGTTCAACGTGATTCTTACGGCGGTCAATGAAGTCCGGGACGAGGGGATGAAAGCCCGTGAGGAAGCGGAAAAAAACTGATTGACCTTGCGGGCTGGCTTTCGCAGGTGGACAGACCGCCGTGCGGGGGGTGCCGCAAGGTTTACGATTTCAAGAACCTGCCGCCGCCGTGTGAAAAGTGTTTCCCCGGCGTGCATGAGCGCAACAGGAAAGCCTTTGAATTGTGGCGAATGGTCAGCGGACAGTGGCGATTTTCCTTTAACGGGCCGGCAGCGATGGACATAGTCGCCGTGGAATCCTGCCTGAAAATAAACAGTATCGGCGAGGAAAACAGCGTGTATCTCGCCAATCAGTTGTTGACCATCGGCGAAGTCATTCTGGCGGAATGGCAACGCAAGCAGCCTGGCACGAAAACGCATTAGGGAACAGTCATGCTCACGGCCAACCATCGCAATCTTCTCAATCTCATAGCCAACGACCGGGTTTACACCGACCGGCGCGGCGGCAGCCTGTATTTCAGGAAGAACAGGGCGCTTATAGCTGAAATGACCTCATTGGGGCTTGCGCGTCCGGTGGACGGCATGTGTTGCCGGAGAAAATATTTCATCCTTACCTCTCAAGGGCAGGATGCTTTGGAAAGTTGGCACACGCCTAGGGAGACTAAAGTATGTCCCGTGTAATTGGCAAGATACAAGTGGCGATTGCGGCGGATACGTCACCACTCATAGATAGTCTTGACACGGCTGAAAGGGTCGTATCCGCATTCGCGGAAAATACAAAAAGTCAAATACAAAAACTGGAAAAAAATTTCAAAAACATAGCTCTTGCTGCTGGAGTAAAAGAAGGAACAGAAGAATATAAAAAACTTTATGCTGTGTTTCAGGATAATACGGCTCTTCTTGCGGCAGAGCGGGCGCTAAAAAAACTTGGGGATACGGGGGTGCTGACAGCAAAACAAGTTTCAGAACTCGCCCAAAAAATGAATTTTAAAAATTCCATTGGGAGTTCAGCGGCAAATGCGCTTGGATTCCGGACACAAAAACAGGTGGCCGCTGAAATCAAATCACTTGGCGATTCGTACAGGTTCTTGAAAACATCTGGCGTCGCTTCCGCGAAAGAAATTGAAGTCGCGCAATCTCAACTCAAGGCTAAAGTCAAAGAACTTGCGAAAGAATACAAAAACGTCATTCCCCCGAAAAGCGCCAAGGAGGTTTTTGATAAAGACACCAATGCCGCCGACATGCTCACCAACAAGGTCAAAACACTTGTCGCCGCCTACGCATCTTTCCAGACAGTCAAAGACATTGCCCAGACTTCCATCAAAATAGATTCCCTTGAAAAATCCTTCTACGCCATCACCGGCAGCATGGGAGGCGCTCGCGGTGAAATGGCCTATGTCCGCGAAGAAGCGCAACGCCTCGGCCTTGATTTCATGGCTCTTGCGGATTCCTACAAGGGCTTTTCCGCAGCCGCGAAGTTCGCCGACATGGACGCGGTGTCCACAAAGGAAATTTTCACTTCGATTTCCGAAGCATCAACGGTTCTCGGATTGAGCGGCGAAAAAACACGCCTTGTATTGATGGCCCTGGAACAGATGATTTCCAAGGGCAAGGTCAGCATGGAGGAACTGCGGCGGCAGTTGGGCGATTCCCTCCCCGGAGCGTTCGAGCTTGGCGCGAAGGCGATGGGTATGAATTTGCAGGAGTTCAACAAGCTCGTCTCCACCGGCAATCTCATGACCGATGAATTTCTGCCGAAATTCGCCGCCACCATTAAAGAGACATTCGGCCCTGGACTTGAGGAGGCCATAAAAACGCCACGGGCTGAACTGCAAAGGCTTTCAAATGAATTTGTATTTGCGCAAGAACATATCGGCAAGGCCGGCTTTCTCGCGGGGATCGGTGAAGGCGCCCGTCAACTGCATGAATCGCTTAAAAGTGATGACATTAGAAACACACTGACCGAAACAGGCAAAGTCCTGGGCAACGTGGCTTCTGGATTTGCCCAAATTACGGCCTTTGCCCTGCAACATGCTGACGCAATCAAGTTTCTTGTTCAAGTCTATGCCTCCTATCGACTGATGGGCATAGCGGTTAATGCCGTCAGGGCAAAAATGATTGCCGCAGACGTAGCGGAGATAACTCAAGCATCATCGCGCTCAGTCGTCATGAACAAACTTACGGCTGACATTATGGCGCAAACGCGGGCATACATGGCATTGTCCGCATCTCAAAAATTCGCCGCCGCCGGAACCGCAGTAAGCGGATTGGCAACACGCGGGCTTGGCGCCCTTGGCGCCATGATCGGCGGTCCCGGACTCGCGGTCATCGGAATATTCGCGGCCATTGAGGCTATTTCGCACTTTTCCACAAAAATGAGCGAGAGCGAAAAGCTCGCGGCAAAATATGGCGTTTCGTTATCTGGGCTACAAAAAGAATTTGCAGCCACCGCCTTGGCCATCGACTCCGTATCCCAAGAAATTGGGAATGTGTCCATCGCGTATCAGGAAGCGCAGGAAAAAATACGCGCAGCCAAAAGCGCGGAAGTCGGCAAATTATTATCTGAAATGCACAACATTGGAGATTTTCAGGATTTCTACACAGACTCATGGGGTGAAACAATCACTCTCGACCTTGTTCAATCTGCGGAAGGTGAGAAGGTCAAGAGCGCCCTCAAGGAGATAATTCAGGATATTCAGGCTGGTTCATATGATGCTGACGAGTTTAAAGCACGGATAGCCTCTCTTGGTATTGAAATACAAAAACTCAAGGAAGGACGTGGGTATTTTAGCGATGAAAGCGCTGATGCCGAATTACTTGCCGATAGACTCGGAAAACTGATAGTTCTTTTTGACGCCTTTATCAACAAATCCAAAGAGCTTGCCGCCACAGATCCAATGGCTGCAACGTTGCGGGGTGTGGAAAAAAAACTTCACGAAGTCAAACAGATTACCGACAAACTTGATAAGACAGACGCGGGGGAGATAGTTAAATCCTTCGAAGGGCAACGCAAAAAACTTGAAGAGGCATTGGCGGCAAGGGGAAGGAATGAATTTGGATATGAATTTCTAGATGAGAAATATCTAAGCAAAAAAATTAAACAACTCGATGAAGAGATAAAGAAGGCCCAACAAAAAGGCAATAAATCAGCCACCTCAGCTGATATAGCCGAGAACAGAACGGCGAACAGCGCCGAACAGGCATATCTGAAGGCGCGTGATGCCGCCAACCAGCTTGAACTCAAAAATGAAGAACTTTACGCGCAACTCAGTGGGGGAAAGAACATCGGCGTCGCCGAACAGAAAGCGGCCAATGAATATGAGAAACAAGTTGACGCCATAAATCGCGACAACGAAAAACTGCTTGGTGATGCTGAAATATGGCGAAAGCAGGGCAGGCTTACTCCGGAAGTGCAAGAATTTATCAATCTTACGCTTCAGGAAAACGAAAAGCGCAAAGAACAGCTTGCGATAATCAAAGAAACAACCATTGCCATAGCCCAGCAGGAAGAACTCAAGCGCAACCTCAGCGACGCTTCCGAATACCACAAAATAACCGGTGCTCTCAAAAACCAGCTTCAGGCCGAAATTGACCTGCTGAATGTCGAGCTTGAACGCAAGCAATCCGCAGAGCGCCGCGCCCTTCTTGAAGAAAAAATCAGACAGCTTACAGCCGAACGCGACCTTGACCCTGCCGGGATGTTGCGCACGGGGATGCAAAACCTCTCAACGGCAGCGGGACAGGGCTATATCGATTTTTGGGAAAAGGGCCTTCCCAACGCTTTTGAATCCACAACGGACGCATTCGGTTCCATGATGACCGACATCGCCTGGGGCACGACAAGCGCGGGCGACGCATGGGCACAGTTCGGGCAGACCGTGCAGAAAACCATCATGCAGATGATGGCCGACCTGACCTCGCTTTATCTGAAAATGGCCCTTTTCGGGAATATGAGCAGCAGCGGCAGCGTTGGGGGCATTGTCGGCGCTATCGGCGGCTTTATCGGGGACCTGTTCTCAGGCGGATTGAGTAGCGGCTGGAGCAATACAAACGGACCATCACTGGGGCTGCCAGTCAATAATCAATGGGCGAATTATCAAGCTGCCTACGGCGCGTACCACTCCGGCGGCATTGTCGGCAAAGATTTTCCAGGATTCAAAAATGTTCCTGATTTCGTCTTTGAAAATGCGCCCCGTTTCCACAAGGGCGGTTACCTTGCCCCTGGCGAAGTGCCAATCATCGCGCAAACAGGTGAGCGCATTCTTTCGCGAGCGGAAACGGCGGCTTATGATCGGGGGATTGCGGCGGCGTTTTCCAGCGCCATGCAGCCCGTCATCCAGATAAATCCCGTTGTCGTCAACAATACCGGCAAGGACGTGCAGGCTGAAACGGAAGTCAGGCCAAACGGCGGCGGCGGCTTTGACATTATTACCACGCTGACGCCGATGGTGGACAAGGAACTGGCGCGGATGGACGCGGCGGGGCGTTCGACCTTCGGCAACCAGCTTGACCGTTCACGCGGCCTCAACCGCGCCAGTGCGACATTCAGATGAGCGAACAGATGAGCGAGATGGAAGAACTGCAAGCCGCCATTGAGGAGGCATACGCCAGCGCGCCGAGCGACGTGCGGGTTTTATACACGCTTGAGTTCTTTCATCACGCTTTCACGCAGCCCGCCCGCGTCGCGCGATGGAGCGCCGCCGCGCCTGAACCGAAAAGGTTTCTTTGCAGGATTGAAGACAATGCGCCCTACAACCCCGGTGAGGTTGTTGAGTTCATCGGTCTGCCCTTTGATTTGAACATGCCGGAAAAGTCCAATACCACGCCGGGCGAATTCACGTTTCATGTGGCGGACGTCGGCTATGCGCTGGATGCGGATCTGGAAGCGGCGGCTTTGTCCGGCGGAATCATCACGGCGATTTTCCGCGTGTACGAGCAGGGCGAGGAGCTTTCCGGCCCGGCGCAGGTCTGGCCGGGGATTCAGGTGACGAGTCCGAGACTGGACCCCGCCACCGGCGACATGTACGCGACCGGCTCAATTCTCGGATGGGTCAACGAGTCCTATGGCGAGTATCTGACGCCCGAAGAAAGCCCGGCCTTGGTGGGGGGATAGCATGGGGAATTGGCACGAACGCTATCTGGGCATCCCATGGGCGGCTGTGCCGGAATGGCCGGAGAGCGCCACATGCGGCGAACTTGTCCGGCATGTCTTTCTTGACCTGCACGGCATTGAGTCTGCCCCCATCCCCGTACCGGACGCCGGCATTTTGCGGGATTGCATCGCCGCCATGTCTCCGGACGGGTACCCGCTCGAAAAGCTTCCGGACGGGGAGCATCCGCGTGATTTTGACATCTGTTTCCTGGGCAAAGCCCGCTACCTTGACCATGTGGGCATAGGCGCCCGCACGGCTGACGGGCTGCTGATACTGCACTGCATGCAGGGCGCCGGAGTTGTCATGGACAGCCCGGCGGAACTCGCGGCGATGGGGTTTACGCGACAGCGCTGGTACAGATGTACCAGACTGGAGTCCTGACGTGGCCAGGGTGACGTATCTGCGCGGCGCAAGCGTCGCGGCGGAATTTGAGCTTGCCGAAGGCTTGACCGTCAATCAGGCCGTCAGGACACTTTACCCGGATACCGGGGATTTCCCGAAGGCCACCATAGCGTTGGTGGGCGCGCGCGCCGCCATGAGGGCGCAATGGGATGCCCCCCTTCCCGCCGACGCAACCGTCGTTTTTTACGAGATTGCGGCCGGCGGCGGCGGGGGAGGCGGCAGCAATCCGTTGCAGACCATTTTGATGGTGGCCCTGGTCATCACCGCCGCGATAGTCGCTCCCTGGGCCGGGCCTTTACTCTCACAAGCGATTGGCTTCGGCTCGGCAGCCTTATGGACCGGACTTGTCGGAGCGGGCATCATGATGCTCGGCTCTCTGCTCATGGGCGCTATTTTTGGACAACAGAAAGTGCCCGGCATGCACATGCCCGCTATGGAGGCGTCAAGCGCCAGTCCGACATACAACATCAACGCCAGCGGCAATCAGGCGCGTTTGTGGCAGGTTATCGCCGAACTGTTCGGACGCCTGAAAATAGTTCCGGACTATGTGGCGCAGACATACATGATGTACGCCGGGAACGAGCAGTACGGGTATTTTGTTTACGGCTGCGGTCGCGGACTGCTTGAATTTGAGTCATTCCAGTTCGGGGAGACGGTATTCTGGCGCGATGGGCAGTTTGTCGAGACATCCGGCTATTACACCGACGAAGACTCCCTTGCGATAGAGATTGTCCCGCCCGGCAATCCCGTGACGCTGTTCCCCGACAATGTGGTCACTTCGACGGAAGTGTCGGGGCAGACGCTTTTCGCGCCCAACGCGGATGAGCACAACGGCGCGATCGGGCCGTATGTCGCCAATAATCCCGGCACGAAAACAACCCGCATATTGCTGGACCTTGTTTTTCAGAGCGGCCTTGGCTGGATCAATGACAACGGCGGCGTGAATTCAAACAGCGTATCCTGCCTTTTTGAATACCGCGCCGTGGACGATTACGGCAATCCGCTCACCAGTTGGATAACGCTGTATTCCAACACGTTCCGCGACGCGACGCGGACGCCGCAGCGTTTCACCATTCCCTGCGACGTGTCGCCGGGCCGCTATGAGATTCGCGGCAGCCGCACCAGCAATACGACCGGTGACGGCAGGGCGCTGGACACACTGCAATGGACCGCCCTGCGCGCCATTTTGCCCGGAACGCTCACATACAAGCAGACTGTCGTCGCCGTGCGCATCCGGGCCGGCAACGCGCTCACGCAGAACGCATCCGCGCGGTTCTCGGCAATCGCCACGCGCAAGCTGCCGCTTTATGATTTGAATACAAAAACATGGTCTGAGCCTGTTGTCACGCGCTCATGGGCGGCCGCCGTTTCCGCCGTATGCAAGCAATCCTGGGGCGGCGGACTGACAGACAACCAGATTGACCTTGACGCGCTGTGGACCATTGACAGGCAAATTCAGGAAGAAAACGGATGGTATTTTGATGCGTACATTGATGGCCCGTATACGATGTGGCAGATCATCAATGAACTGTGCCAATGTGTCGGCGTCATTCCGCGATTGACAGGCGCCACGCTTTCTTTCGTCAGGGACATTCCCAACCGTCCCGTCCGCTATATTTTCCATCCGCGCAACATCATGCGCAACACGTTCCAACTGACATGGGGCACAAGGAGCGATGAAACGCCCGATGACGTGAGCATTGAGTATCTGGATGCCGATGCCGGCTTTGCCAATCGCGACGTGCGGGCCGTTTTGCCTGACAGCGAAAACAAAAAACCGGCCAGTCTGAAATTGATAGGCATTACCGACCGTGACCATGCGTTCCGCATCGGGCTCATGTACGCGGCAAGGAATCGCTGGCGACGCATCAAGGCCGAATTCCAGACAGAAAATATGGGACGCCTCGTTAACCGCGGCGATGTCGTACAGGTCGCGCATCCGAGATTGCGGAACACGGCGTCGGGGAAGCTGGAATCATGGGACGAGGCAAGCCTGACGGTCTGGCTGAAGCGCGACACCACCAGTCCGCTGCCTGTCGGGGAGCATCCGTATATCGCCTTCACAAAGCCGGAGGGGACGCCCTGGGGGCCTTGCAAAGCGGCGTCCGTTACCGAACGCGGCCGGGTTGTTCTGGACAGCGGGGACTATGCCGCGCTTCAAATGCAGAATCACGGCAACCCGTTTGAGTTTTTCCGCGCGGATGGTGACGGCATGCCCACAGTCTGGACGTTGCAGGAATCGCAGGAGTTCAGCAGACGCATGATTGTGGAATCCGTCACCGCGCAGGATTTCAACCATTTCACAGTCACCCTGGTCAACGACGCGCCGGAAATATCCAATTACGACGACTTCATGACGCCGCCCTGGAATGGGCGAGGTCAACTTCCGCAGCAGTCAGCGCTTTCAGCGCCGGCCATGCTGCGGGGCAAGGGCGCGGACAGCGGGGCGACGCTGCGCCTGACATGGGACGTGGTGCCCGGCGCGTGGTGGTACGAAGTCGAGTACAGCTATGACAACAAGATGTGGAATGCCGCCGGGCGCGCCAACAGCGCCGCCTTTGACCATGATGTTTCGCCCGGCCTGATATACGCCCGTGCGCGCGCGGCGACGGACAGCCTGCAAAGCCCCTGGACAACATGGTCGGGCGACACGCGGCTTGTTCCCCCCGATGCCCCTGTAGTGACGGCGGGCGGCTATGTTGACGGCGAGGCGACGCTGCGCTGGCCGATGGTCGTCTATGAACACGGCGCGGACGGCAGGCCCGACGTCGGCGACGACACGAAAACGCCTGTCACAAAATACCATGTCGCCCTGGCTTCCGCGACGGATGTCGCCCCCTTCCATACGGCCACGGTTACGGCCGGCGCCGGCCAGACAACGATCACATACGGGATTACCCCTGAAATCCAGACGGGCGGCCCGTACCGGCTGATATACGCCTCAGTGTACGCAATCAACAATGCGGGCATGTCGGACCCCGGCGGCGTTACAGTCCATGATCCCGCGCCGCCCGTAATTGTCGCCACCGACATTGACATGGAAGTCAGCGCCAACAGCATCACCGTGAACAGCGTTGAAATTGACGAAAATCCCGATGTGACGGGCTTTGTCATTGTTCGCGGCGCAAGCCAGAATTTCACGCCTTCGCAATCCGTTGACACGCGCGTTGTCGGGCTTGGCGCGCTGCCGTACACGCTTGACGGACTCAACCACAATTCGCCGCAGTATTTGCGGGTGGCCGCCAAGGACAGCTTTTATGACGCATTCGGCGGCGTAAGCGGCCTGAATTTCACGTTGGTCCTGCAAATCAACACCACAGACAGCGCCCCCTGGAACGACGCGCCGGTCATAACGTCCCCGACGCAGAATCAGTCCGATGTGGAATTTTCCGGCATTCCTGTGGGCGCGACGCCGGTTCTGTCGGCCGGCAACGCCGCGACGGGCATACAGGTCCAGTTGTCGCTGACGCAGGACTTCAAGGCGGCGTCATATGACAGCGGCATGGCGGCCTGGTCCGGCGGCACGTTCACCACGCCCACTGTAAACATGCTGACGACCTATTACGTCCGTGTCCGGGTCCGGGACAAGAACGGCATCGTTTCCGGCTGGAGCGCGCCGGTCAAGTTCAGGACGAATCTCTATCCTGTCGGCGAGGTCGTCACATTCTCGTCGCCCGGCGCGCACACGCTCACCGTCCCCGCGACAGGCAGGTACACTCTTGAGGTTGCCGGCGCGGGAGGCGGGAGCCTGAAGCCCTATTCGTATACTTCCCACTATTCCCAGCCCGGAGGAGCGGGCGGGTATGCGAAGTCAACGAATATAAGTTTGACCAGGGGCGGAATCCTGACCTGCGACGTGGGCGCGGGAGGGGATGTAAGCAGGACTCAGGCTGAAACCGGCGGCGATTCTTCCATCAGCGGGTATTTGTCCGCCACGGGCGGAACGGGCGGATATGCCACGTATTCCACATACTACGATGAAGGGGGATATGCCTACGAGGAAATCACTGGCAGCGTGGCCGGTTCCCCCGGCGTCGGGTCAGGCGGCAATTCCGTCAACCAGGAAGGCGGCGGCGGCGCTGGCGGGGAAGGCGGGGATACGTATAACGCCGGTAGCGACGGATGGTGTCGAATCATATTTGAGGGGCAGTAAAAATGAACAAAACAAACTTCGAACACGCGGCCATAGCCGGGGCGATACAGCTTGCTTTGACCCCGCTGCTGTGGCTTATGGCCGGGGAACTGTCGTTTCCGATTATTTTTGCCGGGGCCATGCCGGGATGTTTCCTCTTCTTTGGCCGGGAGCACGCGCAGCATGAACGGCTGCTGAAGAAACTGCCGGACATGACGGACAGCGGCGCGGCCATAGGCGCGCTCAACTGCTTTCTGTGGGATTGGGACTCGCAACTGGACTTTTACTTTCCGGTTGCCGGGGCGATCGCGCAGGGGGCGGCATGGCTGATTGTGATGCTGCTGGCGGCGTGAGGGCGCTGATGTGGATGAAAACGACAAAGCCGGGACAGAAGCGACCACCGCGCCTGCCCCGGCTTACAGGGCACGATGCCCTGCGCTTGTTTTGTCCGGGCGAAAGGTAGCATCAAAAAATGGCGGAAGTCAATACGTTGAGGAATGTTTCAGACCATAAAGGAATGTTTGGTGACGATATGAAGGCATTTGAAAAGATATGGCCCTTTGTGCTCGACCACGAGGGCGGCTACTGCAACGACCCCGGCGATCCCGGCGGGCCTACGAAATACGGTGTAAGCCTGCGCTGGCTCAACGGGCAGGGCATGGACGTGAACAAGGACGGCAAAATCGACGCCGCCGACATCAGGGCCCTGACGCCGGACGACGCGAAGAATCTCTTCAAGCATTATTTCTGGGATTACCTGAAACTGGACGACTTCCCGCCCAAGACTGCCGAAGTCATGTTCGACACGGCTGTCAACGCCGGAACCGGGCAGGCCGTGAAGTTCCTGCAACGGGCCTGCAATGCCATGACGCCCGCGCAGCTTGCCGTTGACGGGGCGCTTGGGCCGAGGACCATGCTCACGGTCAAAGAGCTTGCCGGACGGGATACCGAGATTGCCCGGAACATCCTTGAGCAGCGGGACAATTTTTATCGTGACCTGGCCGCCAAGCC
>JAISXC010000239.1 GCA_031270875.1 Desulfovibrio sp. | reverse complement strand
CCATATGTCATGAAGGGGCGCTTGACGCCGGGCAAAAGGGCGCGGATGCCCGGGTCGTCGCCGCAGACCACATTGACGCCGTAAAAGGGCACCTTGTTCATGAATTGCACAAAGGCCGCATCTATGGCTTCGCGGGTTTTATAATAATCCAGATGATCGGAATCCACATTGGTGACAATATTGATGATGGGCAGCAGACAGAGGAAGGAGCCGTCTGATTCGTCAGCTTCGGCAATGAGGTATTCGCCGCGCCCAAGATGGGCGTTGGCGCCGTAAACGTTAAGGCGTCCTCCTATGATTACTGTGGGGTCAAGGCCTGCTGTATCAAAAATACATGCAGCCAGTGATGTTGTGGTGGTTTTGCCGTGGGTTCCGGCTATGGCGATGCCTTGGCGCAGGCGCATAAGCTCGGCCAGCATTTCTGCCCTGGGGATGATGGCGATGTTCCGCCGGCGGGCTTCCTCCACTTCGGGATTGTCCGCGGCGACGGCGGTGGATTTTACAAGCACCTGCACTTCGCCGACATTCCCGGCTGCATGCCCTATGGACACCGTCGCGCCAAGCAGGCGCAAATGCTTGATCACGGCCGAATCGGCCAGATCGGAACCGGAAATTTCGTACCCGAGATTCAGGAGAATTTCGGCTATGCCGCTCATCCCCGCTCCGCCTATGCCCACCATGTGAATGCGCCGGATTTTATTTTTCATTCGGCACGCACCTCTTCCAAAACAGCAATGACCCGCGCCGCCGCATCCGGGCGGCCTGTCTTCAATGCCGCAAGAGACATCCGCCCGCGCCGATCTTCATCCCCAAGCAGCTCAAGCAGCAATTCGACAGCGCTGTCCGGGCGCAGCCCGGATTCGGGAAGCAGCACGGCCGCGCCCGCCTTTTCCAGAATGCGGGCATTGTGCGTCTGATGGTCGTGCGCGGCGTGCGGAAACGGCACCAGGACAGCCGGCAGCCCCGCCACGCACAATTCCGCCGCGGTGCTTGCGCCGGCCCGGCACATGGTCAGATCCGCCCAGCGGTACGCTTCCGCCATATCGTCAATGAACGCGTTCACGCAATCGGGAGCATAGCCTGCCGAGGCATAGGCCCGCCGGGTGGCATGTTCGTCGTTCTTTCCGCTTTGGTGACGTATTTCCACGCCCGCGGCAGCCAGACGGGGCAGAATTTCCGGCAGAAGGGCGTTCAGCGCTCTGGCTCCTTGCGAACCGCCCAAAACAAGCAGGCGCCGCGTCGGACGCCGGCGTGTTTCATGGCCCGCGGCGCAGACATCAGCGCGAACCGGATTGCCGGTCAGAACGCATTTTGTTCGCGCAAAGCCCGGTGTGCCGGGCCAGGAAAGGCAGACGCGCCGCGTAAATCTGCTCACAAGGCGATTGCTCGCGCCGGCAACGGCATTCTGCTCATGGAGGACGGACGGTACGCCAAGCAAAACTGCCGCCAGCATTGGAGCAAGGGAGGCATATCCGCCAAATCCCAAAACGGCCTGCGGCTTGCAGCGCCGGACTATCCCTGCGGCTTTGACAACCGCTGCGGCCAGCATGGCGCCGGCCGCGACAGCGCGCAGACCGCGCCCCAGAAAACCGCGCACCGACAGGCCCTCGAAAGGAATGCCCATCTTCCGTGCGAATTCCTTTTCCGGTCCGTAAAGAGAACCCACAAATTTCAGACGCAGACCGGGATATTGCCGCCGCATCTCTTCAGCAACGGCGAGAGCGGGAAAAATGTGCCCGCCCGTGCCGCCGGTTGTCAGAATGACGCTTTTCACTGCGAGCTTGTCCTCGAATAATTCATGAGCAGCCCAATACAAATCATGGTGGCGACGAGGCTGCTGCCCCCGTAGCTTATGAGCGGCATGGGCACGCCCTTGGGCGGCGCCATGCCCATGACCACGGAAAGGTTCACCGCCGCGCCTATAGCCAGAATGACTGTCAGTCCAAAGGCGGTAAAGCGGTCCCGCAGGCTGGTCTGGCCCATGACAATGCGGTAGCAGCGCCAGAAGAAGAGGGCAAACAGCGCCATGACAAGACTCAGGCCCACAAAGCCGGTTTCTTCAGCCAGCACGGACATAATGAAATCAGTATGGGTTTCCGGAAGAAAAAACATTTTTTGTTTGCTCGCCCCGATTCCTTGGCCGAAAAAGCCGCCTGAGCCGATGGCGAGCAGAGACTGCGCCAGTTGGTATCCCGTATTCTGAAAATCCTGAAACGGATCCAGAAAAGCCAGAAGGCGGCGTACGCGGTACGGAGAGGCTATGGCCAGTGCCATGGCGCCGGCGCAGGCCAATGTGATGGAAAAGAAAATATAGACAAACCGCGTGCCCCCGGCGATGCACATGAAAAACAGAAGACCGGCCAATATGACGGCGCTGCCGAAATCCGGCTGCAGCAGGAGCAGGGCGCAGAAAAGACCGGTCACGGCAAAAGGCGGAATGACGCCGCGGCTGAATGTTTTTATCAGATCCTGCTTTGCGCTCATGAAGTAGGCGAGATACAGCACCAGGGCAATTTTGACAAACTCCATGGGCTGCAGAGATACGAGCCCCAAGGGAATCCAGCGTTTTGCACCGTTGATGGCCGGAACAAACGGCGACAAGGTGACGAGCATCAAAAGGAGCGCCGCGAAAATGGCGGGATATTGCAATCTGTACAGCCATTCTCTCGGGATGAGCGCGGCGCCCCACAGGGTTATTCCCCCGCCCGCAGCAAAAGCCAGCTGGCGTTTGAAAAAGTGATATTTGTCGCCGGCGTGTTCCTCCGCCCTGATCCCGCTTGCCGAGAGCACCATGACAAGCCCGATGCCGAGAATGACCAGGCTGATGGTGAAGATCCACCAGTCGAATCGTCCCGTCCCTTTTGCGGGGGTCTTGCCCAGGGCGCTCATGCCCTTGTCGGGAGACCGTCTTGCAAGGAAAAAATTTTTCATGGCAGCGCTTCCACAATATGTCTGAAATCGTCACCCCGGGCCATATAATTGGCATAGAGGTCAAAACTTGAGGTGGCGGGCGCAAGCAGAACCGCATCCCCTTTTCGGGCGTGGACGCTGAGCAGCCGTACCGCCGGCTCCAGTTTCTCATGCCAGGTGACAGGTACGATCCCCTGCCAGGCTTCTTCAAATTTTTCCCGGCTTGCGCCGAACAGCGCCACCTCGGCGACGCGTTCCCTGACGAGATCGCGCAATTCCGCCAAATTTCCCCCCTTGAACTTGCCGCCGCACAGAAGCCGCACCGGCTGCTCCACAGCCTGCAACGCAACCCGCAGGGCAGCGACAGTGGTGCATTTTGAATCGTTTATATATGTGATATTTTTGTATTTCCGCACAACCTCCAGGCGATGCGGCAATGGATTGAAACCGGCCACGGCCGCCCTTGCTCTGTCTTCATTTACGCCGAAAAAACGGCAGGCCTGCCAAGCGGCTTCCATATTCAATGTGTTATGCGCGCCCAGGAGACGGCGCTTCGTAAAGCGTTCCCCGTTCTCCACGTATACCTGACGGGCCTTCAGGCGGAAAGGCCGGGCCAGCGGTTTGACCTCCGCTCCCAGAACAGCCAGATCACCTTCATCCTGACAGCGAAAAAGACGGAATTTTGCCTCAACGTATTCGCGCATATCCTTGTGGTAGTCCAGGTGGTTGGAGGAGATATTCAGGAGGATGCCCACCCTGGGGCAAAAGGTCGAGCAGGTTTGCAACTGGAAACTGGATATTTCCAGAACCAGCACGTCCGCCTTGCGCCCGCTGAGAAGATATTCCGAAAGCGGGGTGCCGATGTTGCCTCCCAAAAACACCGTGTAGCCCTGCGCCTGGAGCATTGCCGCGGCCAGGGAGGCGGTGGTGGTTTTTCCGCTGGTGCCGGTAACAGCAAGGACGGGTTCCCCGTCAAGGTACCGCCAGGCCAGTTCCATTTCCGCAAGAATTTCCGGTCGGTTCGTCCCCTTGTCTCCATCGGTGAACCGTTTAAGCCGGGAAACGGGGATGCCGGGGCTGGGCACAACGACGACGGAGTTTTCAAAATGCTCCGGACTGTGCTCCCCCACAATGAGTTCCACCCCCAGGCGGCCGAGTTGTGATTTGATATCGGCGGAGACAGCATCGGCATGGCGCTCCAGAAGCCGCACGCGCGCGCCCTTGTCGGCAAGAAGCCGCGCCGCGGCAAGTCCGGAACGTCCGGCTCCCACAACCACCGCGGGTTCGCCCGGTCCCGGGCGTCTTCCACGAATATTTTCCAGTGCCATCCTTTCTCTCCAAAGCCGTTTTTTGAATTATCACGGCGGGATCAACGCAATTTCAGCAATGAAAGCGCGACCAGTCCCAACAGAATGGAGGTGATCCAGAAACGTATGATGATTTTTGACTCAGGCACACCTTTCAGTTCAAAATGGTGATGCAGGGGAGCCATGCGAAAAATGCGTTTGCCGCCTGTCCAGCGAAAATAACCCACCTGAAGGATAACAGAAAGGGTTTCCACGACAAAAAGTCCGCCCACAACCGCCAACACGAGTTCCTGCTTGCAGAGCAAGGCAAGATAGCCCAGCGTGCCGCCGAGGCTCAGGGAACCTACATCGCCCATAAAAACCTGGGCCGGATAGGCGTTAAACCACAAAAAACCCAGACCGGCGCCGACAAGCGCCGAACAGAATACCGTCACCTCGCCGACGCCGGGGATGTACGGCACCAGCAGATATGTGGAAAAACGCGCATTTCCCGTCACATACAGAAAAATGGAAAAGACGATAAGAGCCACAATGGCGGGTCCGATGGCAAGGCCGTCCAAACCGTCCGTCAGATTGACCGCGTTTGAGGCCGCCACCATGACAAAAACGCCGAAAGGCAGGTAGAGCGGACCGATGTCCGGATTAACATCCTTGAAGAAAGGAATGGCCAGGCGGCTGCTGTAGTCGGGATTCGCGTAGAGCAGGCACATGGCGGCGAGGGCCGCCAGAATCTGGCCGGACATTTTCGCTCTGCCGGAAATCCCTCTGTTCTTGCGGTGGCGCAGCTTGGAAAAATCATCGCAGAAACCCACCAGGCCAAAAGCGGTGAAAACCAGAGAGACCTGCCAGATATAACGGTTTGTCAGATCCGCCCAGAGCAGCAGGCTGCAGGCGAGCGAGGTCATTATGAGCAGGCCGCCCATGGTGGGGGTGCCCGCTTTGTCGGCATGGTTTTTCACATCCTCATGGATGAATTGTCCGCAGTTGACATGGTGCAGCCATGCGATAAAACGCGGGCCGATGAGAATGGAGACAACAAGCGCTGTTATCAGGGCCGCAAGGGAACGGAACGTGATGTATCTGAAAACGTTGAGCAGCGTCCAGTCAGAGGCAAGCGGCGCGAGTATGTTATAGAACATGCTTCTCTTCTCCGGACGTTTCGCTTGTCGCATCCTGTTCGGCGCGACAGTGGACGCAAAAATCCGCGCATTCTTTTTCCAGCCTGTTGCCGCGCGAACCCTTGAACAGGATCACTCCCCCACTTCCGTTCAGATTTTTGCCATGCAGAAGGTCTTGCACGGTTGCGACGAAATGTCCGCTTTCCTGAATGACGACAAACGCACCTTCGTATCCACCCCTTTTCAGACCGGAACGAATATCCGTGGCGTGTCCGCCCTTCCACAGCACGCCTGCGGGGTCAAGCTCCGCCAGGTGAAGGCCAAGTTTTTCATGTTCGTTTGCCGCCGTATCGCCAAGTTCCAGCATTTCGCCCAGTACGGGCACAAAAGCGCGTCCTTCCGCCAGCTCCGAGGCGGCGTCCAGCATGCGCCGCATTGACAGAGGATTCGCATTGTAGGTGTCGTCGATGACATCCCATCTGCCGAAACGTTTACGGGAAAAACGCTGAGCGGGCGTTGCGGCGCGCTTGAAACCGGCGGCGATTTCATCGCCGGAAAGTCCCATAAGATGGGCGGCGGCGGCGGCGGCTATGCAGTTTTCGGCGCCGAATTCCCCGCAAAAGGGAGCGACAACGCTTGTCCATTCCCCGTCAAGAAAAAGGCGGTAACGGCCGGATACGGCGCCTGAGGCATCATGCTGAAATTCAGGGCCTTCATAGGCGGCGTGATATTTTACTGAAGCATCTCCGGCGCTGAAAAAATGCAGCGCCGCCCCGGTCGCGGCGGCTTCGCGCACAAGGTCGGGATAGTCGGCGCTTACAAGTCCGCAGCCGCCCGGAGCCAGATAGCGGAGCAGCGCGGCCTTGTGGGCCGCAACGCCCTTTGGCCCCAGTCTTTCGGTATGCCCCGCGCCGACGTTGAGAATCAGCCCCATGTCGGGGCGCAGTATCCCGCCCAGTTCCTCCATGTCGCCCTCGCGGCTGATCCCGGCCTCCATCACCCAGAAGGTCTCATCGCCGTCCGCCGTCAGCATGGCGCGGGGCATGCCTATCTGATTGTTGAAATTGAGGGCATTGCGCGCGGTTTTGCCTCTCACCGCCAGAATGCGCGCCAGGAGTTCCTTCAGTGTCGTCTTGCCGGCTGTTCCTGTGATGCCGGCGACTTTTGCCCGTGTGGAGCGGCGCCAGTAGGCGGCTATCCGGCCAAGGGCCCTGATTGTGTCCCGCACGGGCAAAACCGGAACATTCGTCCGGGGCAGCGCCCGTGAAGCCAGAATGGCCGCGGCGCCCGCTTCCTCGGCCTGGCGGACAAAATCATGCCCGTCCGCATGTTCCCCCCGGATGCAGACAAACAGGGATCCGGGCTTTGCTTCGCGGCTGTCCGTCGCCACAGACGTCAAAAGCCTGTCCCCGCCGCGCGGGACAAGACCGAGGCAGGCGGAAATTTCGTGGTATCTCAGCCGCATCGGAGCAACTCCCGCACAACTTCCTGATCGCTGTAATGGTGCTTTATTCCCTGAATGATCTGATAGTCCTCGTGTCCTTTGCCGGCGATCAGCAGGGCGTCGTTTTTTGTCAGCATCTTCAGGGCAAGGGCGGTGGCCTTGCGGCGGTCCTGTTCCACATGCGCTTCGCGCGCATTTGCCAAACCGGGCAACACGTCGTCAATAATGGCGCACGGATTCTCAAAACGCGGATTGTCGGATGTGAGGATGGCCACGTCGGAGAATCGGGCCACAGCCTCGCCCATCAGGGGACGTTTTGACCTGTCGCGATTTCCTCCGCAGCCGAAGACAGTGATGATTCGGGCAAATCCGGAGTCACGCAGGGCTTTGAGCGCATTCACAAGTGCGTCGGGAGTATGGGCGTAATCCACAAAGATATTCAGTCCGGCGGAATTGCCTATCCGCTCCAGGCGCCCGTTCACACCGGCAAATGCCTCCAATGCCGAAAAACTTTTTGGAGAAAGCCCCAGCTTGAGTCCAAGCGCCTGAACCGCCAAAAGATTGGATGCGTTGAAGCTGCCCACCAAGGGGGAAGCAAGATCCCATGCGGCATCTTTATAGCGCATCCGCAAATGGAGTCCCTGCGGCCCGGAGGTTATTATTTCCCCTTTCAGGCGCGGCCCGCGGTCGCAGCGATCAAGGCCGAAGGGGAGGGCGGAAGGGCACAGGTCAAGCAGACGGCGGCCGAAATGGTCGTCGCCGTTCACGGACATGGCTTTGTCCCGTTGCGGCAGATGCAGAAAAAGTTTTGCTTTGGCCGCGAAATAACTTTCAATATCAGGGTGATAGTCCAGATGGTCCTGGGTAAGATTGGTGAAAATGGCCCCGTCAAAGGGGATGCCGTAAACGCGCTGCTGTTCCAGGGCATGGGAGGATACTTCCATAACGGCCACGGTCACGCCCGCATCCGCCATGCGGCCAAGCAGCGAATGCAGAGTCAGGGTGTCCGGTGTCGTCAGCGGCGCCGCTTGCGAGTGCCCCGGCCACCGGTAGGCGATTGTGCCCACAATGCCCACCTTTTCGCCAATCGCGGCAAAAAGGCTCTCCAGCAGGCAGGAAACAGTCGTCTTCCCGTTTGTGCCCGTGACGCCGAAGATTTTCAGGGGAAGGCGGTCCGTGCGCCAACGCGCCTGAGCCAGCAGCCAAAGAGCCTCGCGGGGATTGTCATGAAATATGATCCGGCAATCCTCCGCCGCAGTCAGAATTTCCCGCCCCACGTCGGGCCGGCAGACAATAAAGGCGGCGCCGGCTTTGGCCGCCGCCGGTATGAAGCGCGCCCCGTCATCGGTTTCGCCCGGCACGGCCGCAAAGATGTCGCCCGGCCGCACTTTCCGCGAATCGGAGCGCGGTTCAGCCCCGCCGTCGCGGCAGACACCAAGAAGCATGGCGAAATCCGGCGACACGTTCAGCTCTCCGAAAGCCATAAAACGTACTCGGAAGATTTGGCGTTTTCAGGCCA
>JAISXC010000130.1 GCA_031270875.1 Desulfovibrio sp. | reverse complement strand
GAGACAGTGGGGACAAAACAGCGCAAGGGGCGCGAAAAGGTGTTTCACGTTCAGTCCGTCAATGCCTACCACAGTCGCCTTAAGACATGGATGGTAAGGTTTAACGGTGTTGCAACGGAACGCCTGCCCAACTACCTCACTTGGCGACGCTTACATGAATATCCCCTTATTTCGCCTCAAGACTGGTTTCAGGCAATCATAAAGGGGAAGATACACACTAAACGCAACTAGAGCCAACATAGTTGCATGTCTGTTTTTGGGGGACGGCAAATTCTGCCATTTTTCAGCAGCCGCACTGCATGCCGGCATTAGCCCTCAAAGCCGTATCTCCGCCAGTTGTTTTGAAGCTTGCTCCGCACCTCCGCTGGCCAGAGAGCCTCAAGGGTGGCGCGAACGGGAATATCCTCCTTGGCTAGCTTGGAACTCCAGGTGCAGTCATAGACGACGTTGGTTGTTTTGGCCGCTTTCTTTTCTTCCGGAGCCAGATAGGGAGAAAGCGGAACAATAGTTGTGTCCGGAAAAAAATGGAACCCGGCTCCAGGATGGCAGCGCGTGGAAAAGCTCCACACCACCGCGTCCAGATCGGTAATATCAATGTCATCGTCCACAATCATGATCTTTGGCGTGAAGGTGCCAACCTTATCGGACCACACGGTTTTGGCGACGGCGTTAACAAGCTCCTCATCCGTGCCGGAGAAGCGATCCTTGCAAACGGAAATAACAAGCAGGTGTAGAGCCGATACGGCGGGAATGAATGCGCCCTTTACGGGGAGTCCGGCCTTGCGCAGGAGATTCAGAGCCCCCGCCGCCAGGGAGACGCTCATGGTCAGGTGGTCCTCGACGGGTTCGCCTGTGCAGACCACGGGCATAATGGGATTGTTTCTATACGTAATGGCGCTGACATTGAAGACCGGCCAGCTTTTTCGCGCTTTAAGCAGAAAGCCGGTATATTCCGTGAACGGGCCTTCCAGGCGGGAATCGTCCATGGACACCGTGCCCTCAATCACAATTTCCGAGGAGGCTGGAACAGACAGATCCACCGTCTCGCACTTGACGAGTTCAACGGGTTTTTCCCGGTAGCCTCCAACCACATCCGCCTCGGAAACATAGGGAGGGATGGCCATGGAGGCGATTATCGGCGTCAACGGGTCCGTGCCGAACGCAATGGCAAAGGGCATGGGCTCGTTGATTTCTTTCCAGGTGGCATAGTGCATGCCGATGTGTTGCGTCGGAATCAGCGGGGCTCCCAGCGTTTTTTTGTCGTGGACCATGACCCGGTACATTCCCCAGTTCACCCATTTGCCGTCAGAGCTTTTGGTGATCACAATAGGCCAGGTGCCCAGGTAATCCCCGCCGTCGCCGCTGTGGAGCAGGGGGGCGGGCAGTACTGACAGATCAACGTCTTCTCCGAGCAGTTTGTTTTCCTTGCAGGGAGATTCGCCGACAATGACGGGTTTGATCGGCGGGAGATCCGCGATGGCTGAAAGTTTATCGATGATTTCCAATACGCCTGTGCCAGGAGCCAACCCCATGGAAACGGCGATGCGCGCGTACATCAGACCGGGTTTGTAAAAGGCGCTCACGGGCGAGCCGAGCACTCTGAAGCCTTTGGGAAATCCCTTGAGCTTGTTGAACAGCAGAGCCGGGCCTTTCATGTCGTTGGATTTTTTCATGACGGCCCCGAGTTCCAGGTGACAATCGACCTCCGTATCTATTTCAAGAAGCAGCTTTTGTTTCTCCAGCGTCTGAATGTATTCACGCAAACTGTCGATGTTTTTCATGTGGTGTCTCCTTGGGAAGCGCCCCGGCTCCTTGGCGTACAATGACACGTCCGGGGGAATAACGATGTGATTTTACCCGACCACACAGGCGCCAGCGGCCATGGCGATAGCCAGCGCGCTCAGAATGTAGGGGATATTGCCTCGTACGGTCTCTTTGACAGTGAGGGAAAAGCCGTCCCTGAGCGCACCGACGTTCACCTGCACAGGGCAAAGGTGCGAACCGAGCGCTATGGCCATGGCGATAAAGCCCATGGCCACCGAATCAATGTTCAGAGAAGCCATGGTTGGAAGGGTTAGGGCCAGTATCCCTGTGCAAAAGGCGCCGGCTGGAATGGCGACCAGAAAGCCGATCAGCATGGCTGCCGGCAGGCAGAGAGAACGGGGAACGATGCTTGCGAGTTCCGCAAGGGCCGAGAAAGCGCCCATTTTGCCAATAATGTCTATAAATCCCAAAAAAATACCCACGCTGAAAAGCACCATCAGGACGAAGCGGGAGCTTTCAATAAGCGTCACACAGGTTTGCCGTATGCTGAACGGAGTACAGAACACCGTGAGTAAGGGAACCAGGATGAGCGTCAGGAGGGGCGTGAAAAAGGTGGTTCCCAAAAGAGTGTTGGCGGGATTTCCGGCGATTAACAGCAAAAGAAAAAGGACAGCCGGAGCGGAGTGCCTCAGGGCGGAAGGAAAATGCAAGGGCGCCTGGCTCGCTGTTCCGGCAAGGCGGCTCTGCCGGGAGGTCTGGCGCCTGACGCCAAAAGCGGCCAAGGCCGCTGCCAGCGCATAAAACAGGAGCGTATAGGGCAGCATGGCAGTCGCATGCTCCACCACCGGACGCTGCGCTATCTGGGCCGTGATGAATGTTTCCGGCGAGGCCGGAGAGGTGCTGAAGCCAATGGCCGAGATAATGGCGAGCGAAGCTATTACCGGGCGCGAGGCCCCTGTCAGCGAAGCCAGCACCGGAGCGATGAGATACGTGGTGCTCACGCCGAGGCCAATCATATATGTAATGAGCCCCTGTAAAAAAACCAGGGCGGCGGTGATGGGAACAAGATGGCCCTTGCTCCGGTAGTGGCGGCATATGTTCGCCATGGCCCTGAAGCATCCCGCCTCACTCAGAAGCCCCCCCAGAGCGGCATACATGATGGGCACCTCGACGCCGACAGTGCTGCGGATGGCTTCGAGAAAAACCGGCGTGGCCCGATCCAGCCCCAAGCCGCCAAGGAGCATGGCCAAAAGCCCGCCTGACAGCCCCACAAACAGCATATGCTGCCGGGCCAGAAACATGGCCAGGCATAAAAGCAGGGGGGCGATTTGCAGCAAAAAGTCCATGGACTTGCCTTCTTATGATCCCAGAGTAAAATTATAGCAATTTCAGAGTAAATTGCTATTATCAGCGGGGAAACCATCCGCATCAAAAGGGGTACGACCGTCAAGCTGCCGTGCGCCTTTTACCTCAGTATTTCAAAATCCTCTCCAGAGAACTGATGGTCTGTCTTTTTATAAATGTTCCGGCGCCGCCTTCGGCAAAGGTATTCGCGGACTCGTCGAAAACGACATTGCCGCGAACAATGCTTTTGGCAACCTTGCCTTTGAGCTTCATCCCGTGCAGGGCGGTGAATTTTGATTTGCACTGCATCAGCGCCTGATCAATGGCCCATTCCCTGTTCAGGTCAATGATTGTGAAGTCGGCGTCGCTCCCGATTTCAATGGCTCCCTTTTTGGGATACAGGCCGTAGTGAATGGCGGCGTTCCTGCTCAAAACTTCCACTAGCCTGGAAAGGGACAGCCTGCCTTTATTGTAGCCTTCGCTCACAATAACCGGGACCATGGTTTCCACGCCGGGCATGCCGGGGAAACAAGTCCAGATATCCGTTCCGGGAGCCAGTTTTTCCGTGGCGATTTCATAAGGCGCGTGGTCCGTGGCCACAAAGTCGATGGAGCCGTCGGCAAGGCCGCCCCACATGATGGCATTGTCTTCCTTTGTCCTCAGGGGCGGGGCAATTTTGGCGAAGGAGCCGAATTCCGTCATGGCATCGCGTGCGTTGATGACCAGGTAATGCGGGCATACTTCGGAGGTAACCTTGAGGCCGCGCTCTTTTGCCTGGCGAATCAATTGGGAGCCGATGCCGGAACTCATGTGGACGATGTGCAGGCGCGCGCCGGTTTCTTCCGAAAAACTGATCCCGAGTTCAATGGCGACTTTTTCCGCCAGAGTTTTGCGCGCTTCAGCCCATGCCGGACCATCCGTGCGGCCTTCTTTCTGAAGTTTTTTCACATAGAAATCGCATATGGAAAAGTTTTCCGCATGGATGCCCACTGACAGCCCGGTTTCAGACACCGCGTAGAAGCATTCCAGCATTTCCGCATCCGATACCCTGGGGTACGAGGGCACGGAAGGCGTCATATACACCTTGAAAGCCACAACCCCGGCGTCGGCCTGGGCTTTTACGATGTCGAGCTTGTTTTCACGCACATCCTCCCCGGTCACGCCACCCCACATGGCGTAATCCACGACGGCCTTGTCTTTGATCTGGGAAATTTTATACTCCAATTGCTCCACGGATCTGACCGAAGGAACACTGCAACAAGGCATGTCTATGACGGTAGTTATGCCGCCCGCGGCGGCGCCCCTGGTTCCTGTGAGAAAATCTTCCCGGTGCGTGAAGCCAGGGTCATTGATATGGGTATGCGAATCAATGCACCCCGGCAATACAAGATGACCTTCGGCATCAATTATTGCCACTCCATCGGATAAAGGCGCTTCTTCCGCGTTTATGCCGACGATGACGCCGTCTTTAATCAGGATATTAGCCTTTACCGTGTGATCCCCCTGAGGAATACACGCATTTTTGAGAACCTTGTCATAACCCATACTTTCCTCCAGTTAGATAATTGAGAGTGTTCATGCAACGTTGTGTTTGTTTCTGCCTTCTGTCAGAATTTGTTTTTAACGGAAGGAAAAAAATTATGCCGTTACCTTAAGGAAACGACGAGGTCCGCAAGAAGAAATTCCACCTCATCCATAATGTGGCACAAGGCGTCCCGGGATAAGGCGTGGTAGTGGATTCCGCAACTGACGGATACCGTGCAGCGAAATTCGGATGCCAGGCGCGCCGCGAACAGGTTGCCCACCACATCGTCCTTATGCCCCGTGACGTTGAATGTTGAAACCGTCGCGCTGTCGCCGCCGTCCCCCGTCAGGCTCTTGCGGGGGATTCCCACGCTCACGGAACCAATATGCGGATTTTCTCCCCCTGAAACCAGAACCCAGAGGTCGCCGCCCACGAAGGCGGCTCGCGCTGAAAGCTTGCTTCCCAAGCACTCGCGTTCACAGATGGTCATCCTGATTACCTGGGTTCCCAGCGGTTGAATCCGGGCAGATCAAGTTCGAACATGTCCAGGATTTTTCCGGCAATGTGCAGGGTCATGTCCTCAACGGAGCGAGGGTTATTAGAGTATGTGAGCACGGGAGGAAGGATACACTCTCCCTCCCCAGCTATGCAACCGCACCAACATCGGCGCGCTTTTGGAAAAAAGTGCGTTTATGTGGCGGCGTGTATGTGTGCGCATGGATATACGCGGCAAAAGTCATACGAGAACGGTACGAATCAGGTGGTTGCCCTACACCGGATTATGGCGGGTGTTTTTTGTCGCGCGGCCCCGCAATAATGGAAGACCCTCCTTCCGCGTCGGTCTCAAAGATTACGTCTCCGAGGCTGCCGACGTGCATTACCAGCCTCCCACGGGCTTGTCGGTGATGTCGGTGCCCTCATACACGCCCTCGTGCTTGTGGCGTCCGAGGCTGACGGCCTCATTGCCCGCGGTCACGTCGCCGCCCGCCTTCATGTCCGTACCCGCGGTCACCTCGTTGTCCTGTACATGCACAAAGCCCTCGCGCACGGTGAGGTTGCCCCAGTACACGCCGTCGCCGGCCCTGCCGTCGACGTCGGTGAAGATCAGCCTGCCCGCGAGAAAGATGAACGGCGCTTTCAAACGGATGGCCGTGGCCGAGGTCACCCGGACGTCGAGTTGCGCGCTGAGATCGACCTGGCCCCCGACTTCGACCGTCACGTCGCCGGTGACTTTCGCCGCGACGTTTTCCCCGACCTCGGCCGTGATGTTGCCCTTGATTTTGGCTTCGACGTCGCCCTGAACGTCCATGAAAAACTTGTGCTCCTCGCGGTCGTAGAAGATGGTGGTGCCGTCGGAGAAGCGGCTGTATTCGAA
>JAISXC010000075.1 GCA_031270875.1 Desulfovibrio sp. | reverse complement strand
TTCCCGAGAGCAGTTCTGTAAAAACAAAGGGTTTGCCGCCGCGCATTCTCAGGGCGTCCCGCTCCATGACCTCCAACGAGGCGCCGACAAACGGCGCCAGATCCGTTTTGTTGATGATGAGAAGGTCGGAGCGGGTGACGCCGGGACCGCCCTTCCGCGGGATTTTGTCGCCGCCGCCCACATCTATGACGTAAAGGGTCAAGTCCGCCAGATCAGGGCTGAAAGTCGCCGAAAGATTGTCTCCGCCGCTTTCAATGAATATCAACTCCAGACCCGGATGGCGCCCGCGCATGTCTTCCACCGCCTGGATATTCATGGAAGCGTCTTCGCGGATCGCCGTGTGGGGACAGCCGCCCGTTTCCACGCCGATGATGCGGTCTTCCGGCAGAGCCTTGCAGCCCGATAGAAATTCCGCGTCTTCCCTGGTGTAAATGTCATTGGTGACCACCGCCATATTGTAAACACCGCGAAACGCGAGGCACAGATGCCTCAGCAGGGCCGTTTTGCCGGAACCCACCGGCCCTCCCACGCCTACCCGCAACAGTTCCCCGCTTTTTCGCGTCATTCATCCGACTCCCGGCTTGCGGGCCAGGCCAGCGTCTCGTTCATGCTTCCCGTCCGGTAGCCTTTCAGATCAACAGCCGCATAGGCAAAGCCCAGTTCATTCAACCGCCCGCACACGGAAGCGCGCAACCCGGCGTCCGCCAGGAGAGCGAATCCCTGTTCGTCAACCTCGATGCGGGCCAGTTTGCCCTGTTCGTGAAAGCGCACGCGCACCTGCCTGAAACCCCTGTCAAGCAAAAACTGCTCCGCCGCGTCGATGCGGCGCAGACGCTCCGGCTCAATCCGTTCCCCGTAGGGGAAGCGCGACGCCAGGCAGGCAAAGGACGGCTTGTCCCACGTGGACAGCCCCATTTCCCTGGAAAGCAGACGAATTTCAGCTTTGCCCAGACGGACCAGACGCAGGGGGCTGAGCACGGAAAGCTCCGCCAGGGCCTGCAACCCCGGACGGTAGTCGCCCTCGTCGTCCGCGTTGGACGCCTCAATAACCTGGGAGATTCCCCGCTCCCGCGCCAGAGCCCATATTTTTGTGAACAGCTCTTTCTTGCAGAGATAGCAGCGGTTCGGCGGGTTGGCGCTGAATCCGTCCAAAACAAGTTCCTCTGAGTCAATCACAAAATGCCTGACGCCCAGAGAAGCGGCGAACATTTCCGCCGCGCGCAGTTCCCGCTGCGGAAAACTCAAGGAACGTCCGGTAACGGCGATTACCCTGTCGCCAAGCGCGTCGCGGGCAACCCTGAGAAGAAAGCTGGAGTCCGCGCCTCCGGAAAAAGCCGTCACCGCGCCGTCGAGGCCGCGCAAATACTCCGTCAGCCGCGCGAGTTTGTCCTGTGTCGCATCCATTACGCCCCCCATGGCGATATTGGCGTCAAATTGTCTCAAGCGCGTCCGCGAGCGCGCCGATAATGTCGTCAATATGCTCAAGCCCTATGGAGAGACGGACCAAATCGCCGTGCAGCCCGCCGGCCGCCTGCGCCTCCTGCGACAACTGCGAATGCGTTGTGCTGCCGGAATGGATAATCAGGCTCTTGGCATCGCCCACATTGGCCAGCAGGCTGAAAAGCTCTATGTTGTCCACCAGTTTTATCGCGGCTTCCTCGCCGCCCCTGACGCCGAAGACGACCATTCCGCCCTTGCCGGCGGGCAGGTATTTTTCCGCGAGAGAATGCGAGGGGTCTCCTTCCAGGCCGGGATAGCGCACCCAGGTGACCTTGGGATGTTTTTTGAGATATTCGGCGACGCTGAGCGCGTTTTCACTGTGCCTCGCCATGCGCAGGGGCAGGGTTTCAACCCCCTGGAGAAACTGCCAGGCCGCGTCGGGGGCGAGGGTCGCCCCCTGATTGCGCAAACCGACGGTGCGCAGGCGGAGCGCGAAGGCGACGGGGTTCAGATCGCCGAGGTCATGCGCGAAACGCAGACCGTGATATCCGCGGTCCGGTTCGTTGTAGAGGGAGAATTTGGGGTCTGTCCAGTCAAATTTGCCCGCGTCGACGACAATGCCCCCTATCCCCACGCCGTGCCCGCCGATCCACTTGCTCAAGGAATGAATGACGATATCGGCGCCGTACTCTATGGGACGCAGGAGCGTCGGCGGGGTAAAGGTGGCGTCAACGAGGAGCGGCAGATGAAATTTTTGGGCCACGGCGGCGTATCCGGCGATGTCGGCCACATCCAGCACGGGATTTCCGATGGTTTCAACAAAGACGGCGCGCGTTTTTTCATTGACTGCCTTTTCCACCGCCGCGAAATCGTTCACCGGCGTAAAACGCACCGCAATGTCCTGCTGCGGCAGTATGGCGTCAAACATGGTGTACGTGCCGCCGTAAAGATTGACGGCGCTCACCAGCTCGTCGCCGGAGCGCAGGATGTTGGTTATGGAAAAATATACGCCCGCCGTGCCGCTGGCCAGCGAAAGGGCCGCCGCGCCGCCGTCCAGTTCCGCC
Organism: Desulfovibrio sp.; assembly: GCA_031270875.1. Next base: position 6,667 of record JAISXC010000075.1, on the reverse strand, counting down.
AGGCGTTTCTCAAGCACGTCATTTGTGGGGTTCATAAGCCGCGCGTAGATGTTGCCGGGTTCGCGCAGGGCGAACAAATCCGCGCCGTGCTTTGAATCGCGAAATTTGTAAGCCGTGGTCCGATAGACCGGAACGGCTCTGGCCATGGTGGTCGGATCGGCCTCCTGCCCGGCGTGCAGGGCGAGGGTTTCAATATGATATGGTCGCCTTGGCATAAATGAGCCTCCATAAGGTTGGAAATTGAGGAGCGTCAGCTCCTGAACATTCTGCCGTACAGCCGCTCGTGCGCGGCGCTCGCAATGGCGAGACCGGGGAGGGATGCGCCCACCTCGTCGTCTTTCCTGCGAGCCGCCTTGTCCAGAATTTTCGGAATATGCGGCATAATGTCAAGCAGAATATGCTGGACGGCCGTCTGCCCAAGCGGCAGACATTTGCAGGCGCATACCGCCTGGTTTTCCAGCCAGCTCCAGACAAAGGCGCAGGCCGTCTCCCCGGCGGAATGCCCCACGCCCAGGGACGCGCACAAACGCGTGGCCCCCAGTGCGAACGCGGCGACATAGCCGCAGTTTCTGCCGTTCATCCAGGCGGGCAGCAGCCGCTGCCCACGCAGAAGACGGCAGAGCGCCTTGCCCATTTGATCTTCTTCCGACCACAATTCCGCGCTTTCCCGCCCGGCGAGGAGCATGTCGTTCCAATAAAAAAATCTTTCCGCATCATCCTCTGCCGCCGCCCCGCAACAGCGAAAAAGAATCGGCACATCCAGATTCCCCAGGCCGAAGCGCAGCACATTCATAAGCCACTCGCGCAAGGATGCCGCATTGTGAACCAGATTCGCGGCGCAGGCGGGAGCAAGCCCCTGGGACCAGGAAAAAGCTCCCACAGGCAGAGACGGACTGGCCAGATACAGAAAAGGCAGCAAGCGCGCGGGAGGCAAGGGAAATGCGCCGCTCATCCATGCCGCCCGCCGCCGTCATGCCCATGCCCGCTTGCGTACGCGCCCGTCTCCGGCGTAAACGGCGCGGTTTCCGGCACCGCCACAAAACCAAGTTGGCGGACAAGTTTTTCCAGCACGGGATCCGGCGTAAAACGCAGCCACAACTCGCCAATCTGCAAAGGAACATGCCGGTTGCCCAAGTGATAACAACCCCTTGCCAAAAGTCCCCAGTCTTTGGCATGGGCGGTAATCACGGCCTCGGGCTCGCACTCCACCCTGACCAGAAACCCGTCATCAGCGGCCAGTATGTCACCCTGCGCCAGTGTCTTGCCGTATTCCAGAAAAAGCCCCGCCTCCGCGCCGCTCTCAAGGCGCACTCTCAGACGCGCCCTGGAGCGCGATTCGCAATCCAGCCGGAGACGATCGGCAAAAGCGCCGCCGGTGGGGCCGAGGTTGCGCGTCAATTTGATCATTTCCGCCTCAAAAAAGGAAATACCGTTGCGCGAGCGGCAGTTCACGGGCCGGATCGCACCGCAAAAGCACCCCGTCGGCCCTCACTTCGTAGGTTTGGGGGTCCACCTCCAGACGCGGCAGGGCATTGTTGAGTTTCATGTCTTTTTTCCCCAGCGCGCGCGTGCGGGAACAGGCAACCAGTTCGCGCGTTACGCCAAGGCCGCGCAGCGTTTCCACTCTGCCGTTGTCCAAGGCCGCGCGGCTGACAAACGTGATGCCGGAGGCGGCTCCCGCCGCTCCGAACGCGGCGAACATCGGTCTGTAATACACCGGCTGCGGCGTGGGGATGGAGGCATTGCAGTCTCCCATGGGCGACGCCGCTATGGAGCCGCCTTTGAGAACAAGATGAGGTTTGACTCCGAAAAAGGCCGGTTTCCAGAGCACCAGATCCGCCACCCTGCCCGCGGTGACGGAACCGATTCTGTCCGCCATGCCGTGCGTCAGGGCCGGATTGATGGTGTACTTCGCCAAGTAGCGCCTGACGCGGAAGTTATCGTTGCCGCTGCCCGCATCCTCAGGCAGGGGACCACGCTGCGCCTTCATTTTGTGGGCTGTCTGCCACGTCCTGGAAATGACCTCGCCAACGCGTCCCATGGCTTGCGAATCAGAAGAAATCATGGAAATCACGCCCATATCATGCAGGATGTCTTCAGCCGCAATGGTTTCCCGCCGGATGCGCGAATCGGCGAAGGCCACGTCCTCGGGCAGGGACGGGTTGAGGTGGTGGCACACCATGAGCATGTCCAGATGCTCGTCAATGGTGTTCACCGTATAGGGGCGCGTGGGATTGGTTGAAGAGGGCAGCACGTTGGGCAGCGCGCAGGCCTTTATGATGTCCGGCGCGTGCCCTCCGCCTGCGCCTTCGGTATGATACGTGTGTATGGTGCGCCCCTTGAAGGCGCTCAGGGTATCTTCCACAAAGCCGCTTTCGTTGAGCGTGTCTGTATGGATGGCGACCTGCACGTCATATTCGTCCGCCACAGACAGGCAGGCGTCAATGGCGGCGGGGGTTGTGCCCCAGTCCTCGTGGAGTTTCAGGCCGCAGGCCCCGGCTTCGACCTGCTCGCGCAGGGCTTCGGGGCGGCTTGCATTGCCTTTGCCCAGAAAGCCGAAATTCATGGGCATGGCGTTGGTGGCCATGATCATGCGGGCCAGATGCCAGCTTCCCGGCGTGCAGGTGGTGGCGTTGGTGCCGGTTGCCGGCCCCGTCCCCCCGCCTACCATTGTGGTGATGCCGCTGCAGAGCGCTTCCTGCACCTGCTGCGGCGCGATAAAATGTATGTGCGAATCCATGCCCCCCGCGGTGAGCAGGCAACCCTCTCCGGCAATAACCTCCGTAACCGGCCCGACGACAATGGTTACGCCGTCCTGGGTATCGGGATTCCCGGCCTTGCCGACAGCGGCGATGCAACCATCCTTGATGCCCACATCCGCTTTGAAGATGCCGCTGTAGTCCACAATGACGGCATTGGTGACAACAGTGTCCACAGCCTCGCCATGGCCGCTCTGGCTCTGCCCCATGCCGTCACGGATGACCTTGCCCCCGCCGAATGTGACCTCATCGCCGTAGACGCAGTAATCCCTTTCCACGGCAATCCACAAATCGGTGTCCGCAAGGCGGATGCGATCTCCCGTGGTGGGACCGAAAATCTCCGCGTACTGTTCACGCCGTACCCGTATCATGCCGTACTCCCGTCCGTGGAAATCGCGCCCATGACCTTCCCCCTGAAACCGTAAACGTGCCGTCTCCCTCCAAAATCCGTCAGCCTGACGGAACGGGTCTGCCCCGGCTCGAAACGCACCGCCGTGCCGGCGACAATGTCCAGCCGGCGACCGAAGGCCTTTTCGCGTTCAAAAACAAGGGCCGGATTGACTTCGTAAAAATGATAATGCGACCCTACCTGCACCGGTCTGTCGCCGGTATTGGCAACATCCACCTCCGTGGTGTCCCGGCCTTCGTTGATGACAATGTCCTCGCCAAGCAATTTGTATTCACCCGGTATCATAAGGCTCTCCTCCCATAATCCGTCACCGGACGGGGTCGTGCACGGTCACCAGCTTGGTGCCGTCCGGAAATGTGGCCTCCACCTGCACTTCACGCACCATTTCGGGCACTCCTTCCATAACGTCATCGCCGGTGAGCAACTCGCGGCAGGATCCCATCAGTTCGGCCACTCTTTTGCCCTCCCGCGCTCCTTCCAGTATGGCAAGGCTGATATAAGCCACCGTTTCGGGATAATTGAGTTTTATCCCCCTGGCCTTGCGGCGCTCGGCCAGAAGGCCGGCCACAAAAAGCAGAAGCTTGTCTTTCTCCCGCGGCAACAGATCCATTGCCCCTCCCCTGGTTTACATGATTTGCCTACACATTCCACACACGCGGCGGGCATGCCCGCCTGCCGAGCAACAATGGCCTGATCACGCGCCAAACGCTGAAACAGAACCGCTTCGCGGCAGCGCCGTCATGCCCAAGACAGCGCGCTACCAGTACGCCCCCCCTGCACGTCACGCCGCTCCGGACGCCGACACGTCCGTCACAGCCGTTTTTCGCGGGCCTCAGAAACATTTTCTGAAGCCGCGCGCAGGCGCCGCGTAACGCCTCGGCGTCTTCAGGGGCATCCTTGCCCCCGCAGGCATACACCGTCGCGGAAACCGCGCCGCCCCGCAGTCCCGCAGAACTTGCCCACAGCGGTCCGTTGGCTTCCATGTCAAGCCGTTCATGCACAAGCGGCATGCCATCACGCACAATGACCGTCCGCTGTAAAAAGCTCCCCTGCTCAAAGGCCTCGCCTGCCGCGCGCCGTCCAAAGCAGACAATATCCCAGGCGATAAGCCGCGATTGCCCGCTGAGATGAAAGAAGGAGGAAAAAACCGCGCCCGATCCGTTAAACAGAATGGTCTCCTGAGGCAGCCATTCGCAAACCGCATTGTCCAGCACGGCCGAGAAGGCTTGACGTTGCGCCGTCCCCCGGCGGTCCGTACGGTAAACCTTTCCGGCCGAAGGCCATGTCAGGAGGCAATGCGCGCCTGGTTCCACGGCGCAGTGTATTCTGAGATCGTCACCGCTTGCCATTCCCCCCGGCGGATGAAGCAGATAGCAATGGCACGGGGCCGCTCCTGATTTTTGTCCGGCTTTTTCCGGGTAAAACGGCCTCTGCACGCGCAACGGCCCTTCAAAGCGCAGGCGGTCAAGGACTGTCCGCCCGCCGCGCTCCGCGAAAACACATTCCAGGACGGCGGGCCAGCAGCAATCTTCAGACACTGAGAAAAGCCCTGACCGTCGCCGCGTCCAGCCCCTTCATGGAACCGCCGGCCGTAATGCGCCCGCGCTCCATGATCGCGTAACTGTCCGCCACGCCGCGGGCAAAGGGCACTTTTTGCTCCACAAGCAGCACGGTCATGCCCCTTTCCGTCATAAGGCGGCGAATGACGGCGGCAATCTCCTGCACGATATTCGGCTGAATGCCTTCTGTCGGCTCATCCAGAACAAGCAGGCAGGGGTCCAGGACAAGCGCCCGCGCTATGGCAAGCTGCTGCTGTTGTCCGCCGGAAAGATCGCCGCCGCGACGATGCAGCATTTCCTTGAGCGCCGGGAAAAAAGAAAAAATATGGGGCGGTATCTCCCTGCCGCCGTCCGCGTGGGCGGCGAGACTTACAAGCAGGTTTTCCTCCACCGTGAGCAGGGGAAAAATCTGCCTTCCCTGCGGCACATAGCCCAACCCGGCTCTGGCGCGTTTTTCCGGGGGAAATGCCGTGATATCCTCGCCCCGCATGACAATACGTCCGGAATTCAGCGGCAGAAGACCCATGACGCACTGAAGCAGCGTCGTCTTGCCCACGCCGTTGCGTCCCATAAGACATGTGCAGGCATTTTTCCGAACATGCAGGGCGACGTCCCACAATATATGGCTTTCGCCATAACACTGGTTAATCCCCATCATGTTCAGCATTGGGCCTCTCCGAGATAGGCCGTCACCACATCGGGATTGTTCCGCACCTCTTCCATGCTGCCTTCGGCAAGCACCATGCCCTGATGGAGCACCGTCACCTTACGGGCCACGGCGCGTACAAATTCCATGTCGTGCTCCACAAGCACAATGCTTTGTTCCCCTGCGATATCGTGCAGCAATTCCACAGTGCGGTCAACCTCCTGAGGGCTCATGCCGGCCACAGGTTCGTCCAGAAGCAACAATCTCGGCTTCTGCATAAGCAGCATGCCTATTTCCAGCCACTGCTTCTGTCCGTGCGAAAGCTTGCCCGCCGCCGTTTTTCTCTGTTCCCGCAGATGAATGCGCTCCAGCACACGCTCCAGAAAACCGGCCTCCTCCCCGGACAGGCGGGAAAACAGCGCCGCACGCACGCTTTTGTCTCCCCTGCAAGCCAATTCCAAATTCTGCGCCACGCTGAGAGCTTCAAATACGGAAGGTTTCTGAAATTTGCGGCAAATTCCCGCCTGGGCGATACTGACCTCATCCATGTCAAGCAGGTTGTATTCCTGCGTAAACCAGGCCGTTCCCCTGTCGGGCCGCGTTTTGCCGGTCATGACATCCATCATGGTGGTTTTGCCGGCGCCGTTGGGACCGATGACGCAACGCAGCTCCCCCTCGTCAATGTACATTGTAAGACGGTTTAAAGCCTGAAATCCGTCGAAGCTCACGGAAATATTTTCGAGATACAGGGCAATGCGGCTGTTGTCCCGCAATTTTTTCGGGGGACGCGCCTGCCGCCGTCCGGGACGCAAGGCGCGCGGCCCGCTGTAGTATTCCTCAAACAGCCGCTGAACATTTTCTTTCAGTTCGCTGCCGTCTTCCAGCGAATCCAGGAGACGCCTGTCAAAAGCGTCGAAAGGGTCCGTCATACCCCGCCCTCCACGGAAGCGGAATCGCGCGGCGTCTGATCGCGGAGAGCGGGCCCGCTTCTGAAACGTCGCCACAGGGCGGGAATACCGGCAAGGCCTTCGGGCAGAAAAAGCGTCACCAGCACAAAAAGAGATCCGAGAAAGAAAAGCCAAACTTCGGGCAGGGCCGAAGTAAACCATGTCTTGATAAAATTCACCGCCAAGGCGCCGACAACGGCTCCATAAAGCCTGCCTCTGCCGCCCAGGGCAACGCAGACCACCATTTCCACGGAAAACAGGGGCTGAAAAACATTGGGGTTGATAATGCCCACCTGCGGCACATAGAGCGCGCCCCCTATGCCGGCGATGACGGCGGAACAGACGAA
>JAISXC010000038.1 GCA_031270875.1 Desulfovibrio sp. | reverse complement strand
CGCGCCAAGGCGCATGGCGACACGGCCCCGCTTGACCTGAAAATCCGGCATACATGCCATGTGCTTGCCAATGCCCGCGACATCGTCGGCAACGGGCGGTTTTCGCCCCTTGTTGCCCGTTCGTGTCTTCTGGCCGCCCTTTACCACGATGTGGCCCGTTTCGAGCAGTATTTGCGATATCATACGTTCAAGGACAGGGAATCCTGCAATCATGGCCTCATGGGCGTCAAAATTCTCAAGCGGGAAAAATTTCTCGACGGGGAGGAAAAGACCGTGCGCCATACCGCGCTTGCCGCCGTGGCCCTGCACAACCGCTTTGCCCTGCCGCGCCGACTGCCGGAAAACCTATACCTGGCCGCCCGGGTTGTGCGCGATGCGGACAAGTTGGATATCCTGCGCGTCATGGACGAACATCTCAGCGGGCCGGAACCCTATTGCCCCACAGTGGTGCTGGGGCTCCCCGACAGCCCGGACATTGTCGGCGAGGCGGTGATTGACGCCGTCCTCGCCGGGCGCGTGGCCGCTTATGCGGATTTGCGCAGCGTTAATGATTTTCGTCTCCTTTTGGGAACCTGGTTTTTTGACATGCACTTCCCGGCGAGCCGCAACCGCTTCGTGAAGGACGGGCACGCCGCGCGCCTGCTTGAAGGTCTGCCCTCCACGGCGCCGTACGGCCCGGCGCGCGGCCGTTTGCTGGCGCATTTCCGCAATCGGGGGATATCTCCGCGATTTCATGCCGTCCCGCCCGCAACCCGGAAACATGAAAAAAACGGGAAAACGCGATAGGCCGCGCAAACGTCATGCATAAACTCTATGTCGTCATGGTGGGCCTGCCGGCGCGGGGCAAATCCACCCTCGCCCGGCGTCTTCGCGAAGGGCTTGCGGCGGAAGGAATAAAGGCGGAAATTTTCAACAACGGCGACGTGCGTCGAAGCCTGCTCGGCGCGGAATCCACTGATCCGGATTTTTACAACCCTGAAAACGCCTTTGGCCGTGAAGCGCGCGAATTGATATGCCGCCGCAATATGGATCTGGCAAGGGAATGGCTGAACGGCAACGGCGAAGTCGCCATACTGGACGCCGCCAACGTAAGCCCGTCGCGGCGCGCCATGCTTGAACAAAGTCTCCGCGATTGGCCTGTGCTGTTTATAGAATGTCTGAATGAAGACCGCCTGTTGCTGGACGCCTGCATACGGCGCAAGGCGGATCTTCCGGAATACGCGGCCTTTACCAGGGAAGCGGCGCTGGAAAATTTTTTGACGCGCATAGCCTACTACGAAACCATCTACAGACCTCTCGACAGGGAAAAATTCTGGCTGCGGGTGGATTCCACAGCCAATCGCGTCCTTGAGGAAAGGCCCTGTGAAAGCTCGCCGTATTATCCGGCCATTCGCGAAATTCTGGTCAATTTCTGGATAAAAAGCCTTTTCCTCGTCCGTCACGGCCAAACGGAATTCAACGTGCAGGGGCGCATCGGCGGCAACCCGATGTTGACGGCGAAAGGCCGCGAACAGGCCGGGGCTCTGGCCCGCCGCCTCGGCAGGGAGGGCATAACCTGGGTGTTTACCTCAACCCGCCTGCGCTCGCACGAAACCGCCGCCCCCCTGCTGGCGGAAAAGCCCGGCGCGCACACCATGGCCTTCCAGGAATTTGACGAATTGTGGGCCGGAGACTGTGAAGGAATGCTCTATTCGGAAATTCGCGAAAAAATGCCCCAGGTAACCGCCGGCCGCAACTCGGACAAATACGGTTATGCCTATCCGGGCGGTGAAAGTTACGCCATGTTGCGAAAACGCGTCCGGCAGGGCCTGCGCCGCGCCCTTTTTCTGGCGGCCGGCTCGCCGCTTGTCATTGTCGGGCATCAGGCCATAAATCGCGTGCTGCTGACTCTTTTTCTGCGTTGCCGCAACGAAGATGTGCCCTATATTTACATCCCGCAAAACCAATATTATCATATCAGCATGACGTCACACCGCAAAATATTTGAGCGCATCCCTTACGAAGCATGATTTCAGAGCAAAAAACGCGAAACGGCGCCCGCGCGCATTGCGGAACCATCCGCCGCAATGTATGCTGTCCACGACATATCACAGGGAGTTGTGGAGATCCCTCATCTCATAAGGAGACGTAGCATGGCTTTGTTCACCCCCCAGGAAGCGCTGGACTACCATTCCAAAATACGGCATGGGAAAGTGGAAGTGATGCCCGTCAAACCCTGCCGCGACCAGAAGGATCTCTCCCTGGCATACACCCCCGGCGTTGCCGAAGTCTGCAAGGCCATCCACGCCGACAGGGAACTCGCATACGCCTATACCGGCAAGGGAAATCTGGTCGCCGTGGTTTCCAACGGCACAGCGGTGCTCGGCCTCGGCGACATAGGCCCTGAAGCCGGAAAACCCGTTATGGAAGGCAAGGGTGTGCTCTTCAAGGTGTTCGCGGACGTTGACTGTTACGACATCAACCTTGACGTCACGGATCCGGACAAGCTCTGCGACATTGTCAAAGCCCTGGAGCCGACCTTCGGCGGAATCAATCTTGAGGACATCAAGGCCCCGGAATGTTTTTACATAGAGGACAGGCTGAAAAAAGAAATGAACATTCCGGTCTTCCACGACGATCAGCACGGCACGGCCATTATTTCCGGCGCCGGATTGCTCAATGCCCTGGAGATCTCGGGCAAGAGAATTGAAGACATCAGGCTGGTGATCAGCGGCGCGGGCGCGGCGGCCATTGCCTGCGGGCGGTTTTACGTGAGCATGGGCGTTCAGCCGGAAAATATCGCCATGTTCGATTCGCGCGGGCACATCCATGCGGGGCGGAAGGATCTCAATCCGCAGAAAAAGGAATTCGCGCGGAAGAAAGCCTACGCCGGCATGGACGAAGCTTTCAGGGGCGCCGACATGTTTCTCGGTCTTTCCCGGGCGGGCCTGATTTCCGGGGAAATGGTAAAAAGCATGGCGCCGCATCCGGTGCTTTTCGCCTGCGCCAACCCCGTGCCGGAAATCGACTATCACGAGGCCAAGAAGGCGCGCCCCGACGCCATCATGGGCACGGGACGCTCAGACTGCCCCAACCAGATCAACAATGTTTCGGGCTTTCCCTTCATTTTCAGGGGAGCGTTGGACGTGCGGGCCAAGGAAATCAACGAGGCCATGAAGCTGGCCGCCGCGAAGGCCCTCGCCGCCCTCGCCAAGGAGCCGGTGCCCGACCATGTGCTTGAGGCTTACGGCGCCAAAGGCTTCACCTTCGGCATTGACTACGTTATTCCCAAACCCCTTGATTTGCGCCTCATCGAGTACGTGTCCGGAGCCGTTGCCGAAAGCGCGATGGCGACGGGTGCCGCGCGGAAAACGATAGACATGGGCGTCTACCGCGAGAATCTGCGCGAGCGCCTCAGGGCCTCGCGCGAACGCATGGAAAGCGTGGTGAAAGCCTACGGCTGGTAA
>JAISXC010000305.1 GCA_031270875.1 Desulfovibrio sp. | reverse complement strand
GCGCCGGCGGTTTTCCTCCCGCACTGCGCCGAAACGCGGTCGAAAAACGCGCTGTCGGTCCACAGGCTGCCGTCCGGCGGCCGGGGATTTCCGGTTTTGTAATCCAGCACCCAGAGCGGGCCGTCCCTGTCATTCGCTTCATCCCGTCTGTCAAGGCGGTCTATCACGCCGGTGAACCGGTATTCGCGTCCGTTCATGGCCAGGGAGACATCAAGCCTTTTTTCCAGATCCACAACGCGGGTCATTTCCGGCTGGTTGCGCAAATACCGCCCCAGCCGGAAAGGCGCGGCGGCTTCCAGCAGCAGCCAGGAGTCGGCGGGCAGGCGGCGTTCAAGATCCATCTCTTTTGCGGCGTTGCGAAAACAGGCCATCGCCTCGTCAAGGGAAATATCCTCCCTGCGCAGCGGTTTGCCGAGCCGGGGCAGGTAGAGCGCGTGCAGGGTTCTGTGCAGGCAGTCGCCCACGGCCGGCGGATCGTCACCCTCATTGGGGCTTTTTTGCGGCTTGAGCCTGTACAGATGCTCCCAGGCGAAGCGCAGGGGACACTGGAGATAGGCGTCCAGCCGCGTGGCGGAAAGCGGGGCGCGCAAAAATTCTTCAAGCGCTCCGGCGAGACGCGGAGCAAGGGGCAGTTTCTTCGGTTCCCTGCGGGGCATGTCAAGGCCGGGCAGGGCGGCCGCTGCGGTTTGAAGCGGCGGTTCGCCGGCGGATATCAGGCGACCCAGACGCTGCTCCTCTTCCCAGAGCAATTGTTCCACAAAACGGCTGCGGTATTTTTTGCCGTCGAAAAGTTCCGAACCGCCGCCTCCTTCCTGCCAGAAAAAATGGACTTCTTTCGCCCCGGCGCACAGGCGGTAAAGGGTATGGGCGACGGCGCAGCCGCGCTCGCGCGCGTCCGGCAGCCCCAACACGACCCGCAGGCTGTCCGGCAGCAGAGGATCAGGAGCGGGATGACCGGGCAGTTTGTCTTCCGTGGCGTCCATAATGAAAACATGGTCAAAATGCAGCAGACGGGTTTCCAGCATGCCGATGACCTGGAGGCCGGCGATGGGTTCGGCTTCAAAGGGCACGCGTTCCGCATGCAGAATATGGAGAGCGATATTGCGCAGCGTGGCCTGCTGAAAGGCGGCCGTCCGCAAATGCGCGTCGTCGAGTTGCGGCGCGACGCTCGCGGCGAGGCGGTACAGCGCCTCGGCCTCCAGCGGGAAATGCCGCCACACCTCTCCGCCGCGCTTGAGCAAAAGGCCGCATAGTCCGCGCAGCCACGCGGCGAGGTGGGCCGTGGTTTCGGCCTCTTCCAGAGGGCGCAGCAGCGCGGCCAGGGTTTCCTCAAGCAGGGAATGGACCGGCGCGGGCAGGCTTGCGCGGCATTCTTCCAGCAGGGCGGTCGCATCCACGAAGCGGTCGCCTTCCAGAATCAGGCTTTCCATGCGGCGCAGCCCCGCGCGCAAGAAGACATGTTCCCCGTTTTCAATCTGCAGGGAGAGCATGTTCAGGCAGGGATGGCGCAGGATCTGCCGCAGATCGCGCCAGTAACAGCGGCCCCCGTCACTGCGCGCGCGCAGTTGGAAGAGATTTTCCACCAGGCGGCACAGGGAGGAGCGTCTGAGCGGGTAGCCCATGGACACGTTGACATCCTTGACGGGCAAATGGTGCAGCACCGGCATGAGCAGGGCGTTGTCCGGAAGCACGACGGCCGTGGAGGCGGCATAGCGGGGATCGCGCAGTTTTTCGCGCTACGCTTCAAGCTGGGAATGGCAGTCATATCCGGCAAAAAAGGAGAAGCGCGGGGTTTCCGCCGCAAGCGGCGCGCCTTGCGGCGCGGCCTGCGCGCCGGCTTTCCAGCGGACAAGCCATTCTTTGTGCCCGGCGCAGGACCAGTGAACTTTTACGCCGTCAACCAGGCCCATGTCGCTGTGCAGGCAGATGTGCGCGCCTTCCTGCCACAGGCGGCGGAGCAGAGCCTCTTCCGTGCCGGTCAGCATATAAAATCCCGCCGCCAGCACCGGTCTGTCCGGCGCGGGCGCGAGACGGCGGGGAACGGGAGACTTGCCCCGCGCGGCCCGCGCGGCCGAGGCGCAGACGAGTCCAGGGGTGGTCCAGCCTCGTTCTGCGAGAGCGGCCAGCCAGGCTTCGGCAATGCGTCCCAGAGATCCCAGGATAGCCGCCGCCGTGGGGCCGGCCTCCACTTCGGCGTGCGCGATGTCCCTGGCCGCCACGTCCTGGCGCAGCAGTTCCTCCAGCAGAGCGGCAAGGCGCATGCCCCAGGGCAGAAAAAGCGCCATGTCCATGCCCGCCAGACGCGCGGCAATGATTTTGTCGTCCCGGCCCAGGCTTTTGAGGCATTCGTGCAGAAGGCTTGCCTGATCCAGCGGGCCGGCCATGCGCGGGCCTGTTGTTTCCCCCGCGGCGCTCCAGATTTCCATGGCCTCGGCAATGGTGATCACTTCGGGGAAAGACGTTGCCTTTTCAAGGAGATAGAGATGGCGGACATAGCGTTTCGGGCGATTGTTGGGCACAACAAGCAGAGCCCGCTCGGGCTTGCTTTTTGTCAGGCGCGCGGCCAGTTCCTTGAGGGCGGGCAGAAAGGGGCGCTGCCGCGGAAAAATGAGAAAGGGCTTCCGGTTCATTCCGCATCCGTTTCCGCCGGAAGCCGTGGAAGACCCGGTTCGGAGGGCAGCCTGTCAAGCGACGTGCGAAAGATTTTCAGGCGCGGCAGCCAGCCCATGGGGCGCCAGTCATCGGGAAAGCCCGTCGGGGTCCGGCGGGGAGAGGAGGGGGCAAGGGCGCAGGGTTGCCGGCTTTCCGCCCCTTCCGGCTCCCCTCCGCGGGTGTAGGGCGGCGCAAGGGCGGCCGCCTCCCACAGAATGTCCATGCCTTTGCAGAGCGAGGGCATGTTTTTCCGCGTGGCGGAACCGGTGCGGAAAATGTGGAGTTCTTCCCTGGCGCGGGTAAGGGCGACGTAGAGCATGTGCAGATTTTCCCGCGCCTGTCGCGCGCAGCGCGCGTAATAGACCTGTCCCCGGTTTTTGCGCGCCGGAGCGGCCATGCGCAGGCCAGCCGTTTCCAGCAGCGCCGGGGCGGGGTCGTTGCGGACGGTAAAGTCCGTCCAGGGCAGAATGACCACCGGCGCTTCCAGTCCCTTGGACTTGTGTATGGTCATCACGCGCACGGCATCCATGTTTTCCGGCATGGGGACTTTTTCCTCTCCGCCGGTCTCCCGCCAGAAGGCGAGAAAAGAAGCCGTGTCGCCGAGGCCCTTTTCTTCCGCGCTGTAGAGCACTTCCAGAAAACGGCGCAAAAATGTCCGCGCTCCGGGAAAGCGCGCCTCCACATCCAGTCGGGCAAACCACTCCTGCACAATGTCGTAAGGACTCATCAGGCCGGATTGGGCATAAAAGGGCGCGAAAAGAGCCTCCCATACCAGCGGCCGCTCGGCCCGGAAATTTTTGTGGAGCGGGCCTTCGCCGGGCCGCCGGTTGTGCGCTTCATCCCAGGAGAGGCAGCCCGCCTCCGGGTGCTCCCGCACTATTGATCCGGTAAATACCGTCCAGAACGCTATGTCATCGTTCGGATTGTCCAGAAAGGACAGCATGGCCACTGTCTGCGCGATGAGCGGGTGGGCCGCGAGCAGCAGGCTGTTTTCCGTAATGACGGGCAGCCCTTCCAGGCTCAGCCTTTCCGCCGCCTCCGCGGCCTGGGCGTTGCTGCGGGTGAGCACCAGCACGTCGGCCAGCCTTCTGCGCGGGACGATATCCTGCCGCAAAAGGCCGCAAAGGCGCGTGAGCACCAGTTCCGTCAACTCGCGGGCGCTGTCGGCTTCAAGCGCATCCGCCCGCACAAAACCTCCGTGCCTGCCTTCGGGCGTTTGCTGCCCGCAGCCGTCAAAAGCCTGTTGCACTTTGCGCGCCGACTCCCGCAGAATTTCGGGCGGCGCGTCCTGCGGGAGCAGGGCTTTCATGACGCTCAAGGCTGTTTCCGGCCGCTGGAGGGGTGAAAAAAAGGCATTGTTGTGGATCGTGATTTCCCGGCAACTGCGCCAGTTGTATGGCAGGGCGGCGCGCACCGCGCCGGGGGCGAGGCGGTGCAGGGTTTCGTCTTCAAATACGGCATCGAAGAGTTCCGGCTCTCCTCCGCGCCAGCCGTAGATGGACTGCTTCACATCGCCCACGCAGGTCAGCGTTCCGCCGCGCGAAAGGGCGTCTGCCACCAGCGGTTTCAGCGTCTGCCACTGCTCCCTGCTGGTGTCCTGAAATTCATCCAGCAAAAAATGCCGCAGGCGGCTGCCGAGACGGCAGAGGGCGTCCGGCACGCCGTTTTCTCCCTGCAGCGCCTTTTGGGCAAGGGCGGGCACAAGCAGGGCGGGCAGATTGCCCTCGTTTTCAAGGTTGAGCATGAAGGCCCGCGCAAGGGTTCGCGCCAGTTCGACAAAGGGGAAAAGTTTCAGGGCATCCTCAAGCGCTGGTCCGTGCCGCGTCCAGTTGTCCCGGGCTTGGGCCAGATTTGCGAAAGCCGTCCGGGCTGTCGCCGGCAGGGCGGCGTTTTTGAGAAAAAGCTCCTCCGCGTCATCTTTCCGCGGACAGCCGGAAGCGCCGTCCGCTCCGCCGTCCGCCGCTTTCCGCACGGCGGCAAAGGCCGCCCTGCGCCACGGCAGGCGGTGTTCCTCGGCCACGGCAAGCATGACCCGCGCCGCCGCCGCGACATTTCCGAGGAGGGAGTCGCGGAACTTCACGAGTTCCTCCCTGGGGCTCAGATCGTCATACTCTCCGCGCAGGGCGGCGTCAAAAAGGGCGCGCAGGCGCCGGAGCAGTTTTTCCCCGGCCAGAAAGCCGCCGTTTGCGCTCTGCACGGCAAGCACCCCGCAGGCGGCGCCCAGAAGCGCGCGCATGGGGGCATCCCCCCGCGCGGCCCGCTCAATCAACGTGTCCAGATAGGGGAAGAGCGCGTCCTCCGAGGAAAAAACCGGCGCGAAATCCGGCGGCAAAGCCAGATCCAGGGCGGCGGAGCGCACAATGAGGTGTACCAGGCTGTCAATGGTGCGTATGTTGAGCGCGCCCAGGTCCCGCACAATTTTGTCCGCCCAGAGGCGCGCCGTTTCCGGCGGCATGTCGCGGGCAAGTGTCTCGGGCCGCCCGATGGCGGCGAGCTTCAGCCGACGTATGACCCTGTTGCGCATTTCCAGAGCCGCCGCGTTGGTAAAGGTGACGGCCAGGATGTCGTTCAGACCGGGCCTTGCCCCGTCGAGGGAGAGGCAGGCCGCCCGGGAATTGCCGGCGGGATCGCTTTTTGCCAGGAGGCGCAGGAAGCGTTCGGTCAGTTCAAAGGTTTTGCCGGAACCGGCGGAAGCCTTGATTTGGGTAAGGCGCGTCACAGTGAATTTTGCATAGCACCGCTGCGGGCGCCGTGTCAAACTGCGGTGTTGACACGCCTCAGAAATATCGCATATATGCAAAGGCACGCGCGGTACATGAATTCAACCGTTTTCAGTTCCCCGCGGCAATTCAACCTGGCATAATGACAAGGGCTGTCGTTTCGCTTCCGCGCGAGTGGGTGAGGGTATGGTAAGAAATTTGAGTTTGCGGACAAAAATATTTTTTCTGGTCTTGAGCGCAGTCATTGTCTCCTTTGCGATACTGACGATGATCGTTTCCAACAAAACTTTTGAAATGGCGAAAAAGGGCGCCTTCAGTCTGGC
>JAISXC010000258.1 GCA_031270875.1 Desulfovibrio sp. | reverse complement strand
AGGGCCATGGCGCCGCCCGCCAGCACGGGCGAGAGCGTGGGGCCGCCAAAGACGTGCAGCAGCCCGGCCGCCACCGGAAGGCCCAGAATATTGTAGCCGAAGGCCCAGACCAGATTTTCCCTGATGTTGCGCATAACCGCGCGTGAAAGGGCCACGGCGGTCAATACCCCTCCCAGCCCCTCGCGCATGAGAACCATATCCCCCGCCTCGGCGCTCACGTCCGTCCCCGAGCCCACGGCCATGCCCACATGCGCCGCGGCCAGGGCCGGCGCGTCGTTCACGCCGTCGCCAACCATGCCCACCACGGCGCCGTTTTCCTGCAAACGGCGGACAAAGGCCGCTTTCTCCCCGGGAAGAAGCCCGGCGTGCACTTCCTCAAGGCCGGCCCGGGCGGCCACGGCGCGGGCGGTGCTCTCGTTGTCGCCGGTCAGCATGACCACCCGCACGCCCTGAGCCCGTAAACGCTCCACCACAGAAGCGGATTCCGGCCGCAGGGCGTCCACTAGGGCAAAAACGCCGGCCAGGGCAAGGGGGGCGGAGGCATCATCGGCGGGAGCCAGGGCCAGCAGAAGGGGCGTCCGGCCGGTTTCAGCGACGCGCGCCCATACCGGCGCGTCAGGCAACGGCACGCCGCGCTCCCGCAAAAAGGCGGCGCTGCCGACAGCGGTCAGCCAGACTCGGCCGCCAAACGACACTCTGCCCCGTATGCCCAGGCCGGGAAAAATTTCCACTTCATCCACCGCGCAGGGAGGCAGGCCGCGTTCCCGCGCCGCCGCGACAAGCGCCCGCGCGAAGGGATGTTCGGAGCGCGCTTCCAGCGCGGCGGCCAGCGTCAGGCAGACGGATTCGTCAAAAACCTTGTTCTCCGG
The DNA here is from genome assembly GCA_031270875.1 of Desulfovibrio sp. Next base: position 4,033 of record JAISXC010000258.1, on the reverse strand, counting down.
TTCGTAAAAAACCTCAAGAACAGGACGGCCCAAGGTGAGAGTTCCGGTTTTGTCCAGGGCCAGCACCGTCAGACGGCAGGCCGTTTCCAGGGCCGCGCCGTTTTTTACCAGCACGCCGAGCTGCGCGCCCCTGCCGCTGCCCACCATGACGGACATGGGCGTGGCAAGACCCATGGCGCAGGGGCAGGCCATCACCAGCACGGCCACAAAAACCGAAAGAGCCGTGGCATACGGCTCCTGTGAAAACACAAGCCAGGCAAGACCGGACAGAACGGCGAAAAGCATGACGCAGGGCACAAAATAATAACTTACCCTGTCCGCCAGACGGGCAATGGGGGCCTTGCTTTCTTGGGCCTGACGCACAAGGCGCACAATGCGCGCAAGCTGCGTCTGCCCGCCCACATTTTCCGCCCGCATGATCAGCGCGCCCTCGCCGTTGACAGAGCCGGCGACGAGCCTGTCCCCCGGAGCCACCGCCAGCGGCAGGCTTTCCCCGGTAAGCAGGGAGACATCCACAGCGCTTTTGCCCTCCAGCACCACGCCGTCGGCCGGTATGCGGCTGCCGGGCCGCACAAGCAGGGTATCGCCCTTTTCTATTTCCCTTGAGGGAATTTCCACAGGCGCGGCCGAGGCGTCCCCGGACGCGAGCCTCAGGGCCGTTTCCGGCGCAAGGCGCAGCAGAGCCCCCATGGCGTCGGCCGCCTTGCGGCGGGCGCGCGCTTCAAGAAAACGCCCCATCTCTATCATGGTCAGCAGCACGGCCGAAGACTCGTAATACAGGTCCATGGCGCGCCGGACGGGATCGTCCCCCAGAAGTCCCATGATCGTTGTGGCCAGGCTGGAAAGAAAGGCCGCGCCCGTGCCGACGGCCACAAGGGAATCCATTGTGGGAGACCCGCGCCGCAGGGCGGAAAATCCGGCGGAGTAAAAATGCCGCCCCAGCCACAGGACGGGCAGGGTCAGCAGAAGCTGGGCAAGCATGAAGGCGCGCGGCGCGCCGTGCGGATCAAGCGGGCGGGGCAGGGGCAGGCCGGACATATGCCCCATGGAAAGAACAAGCAACGGCAGGGAAAAAGCCGCCATGCCCAGGAGACGCCGCATCTGCCGGATGCTTCGGGCATGCTCCCTGAGGGCGGCGGACTCAAAATCCTTGGTGATGTCATCCTCTTCAGCCGGAGAGGCCGAAAAACCCAAAGCCGCTATACGCTCGGCAATGGCGGCGGCCAGACTCTCTTCCCGGCCCGGCGTCACCCGGACCTGCGCGCGGGCCGAGGCCAGGTTGACGCTCACCCCGGCAACCCCATCCATCCGGCTCACGGCGCGCTCCACACGGGCCGAGCAGGCCGCGCAACGCATGCCGCCTATGTCAAAACGCAGGAGCGCCATCTTTTCCGTCTTCCTTGAAGCGCCCGCCGTATTTTTTCTGCAGGCGGCGGGAGAAATTTTCCATATAATAGTAATAGACCGGCGTGATGTAGAGGGTGACGATCTGCGAAAAGCACAATCCGCCGACAACGGCCAGACCGAGAGGTCGCCTCGCGTCGGCCCCGGCCCCGAAGCCGATGGCTATGGGCAGGGCGCCCATCAGCGCGGCCATGGTGGTCATCATGATGGGCCTGAAACGCACGTGGCAGCCCTGGGTGATGGCTTCCAGCGGCGTCAGGGAAGAATCGCGCCGCTGGGCCTCCAGAGCGAAATCAAGCATCATGATGGCGTTTTTCTTGACGATGCCGAGCAGCATGATGACGCCCACAAAACCGTACAGATCAAGTTCCAGGCCGAACAGCCACAGTATGGCAAGGGCTCCGAAGCCGGCCGAGGGGAGACCGGAAAGAATGGTCAGGGGATGAATGAAGCTTTCGTAAAGAATGCCCAACACAAGATAGATGACCACAATCGCCAGGATCAGGAGCCAGCCCATGCCCTTCAGGGATTTCTGGAAAGCCTGGGCCGTTCCCTGGGACTCCGCGTGGACGGAATCCGGCAGAAGCGGGCGCGCCGTCGCCTCCACGGCGGCCACGGCCGTGCCCAGCGCCACGCCCGGCCTGAGGTTGTAGGAAATGGTCACCGCCGGGAACTGCCCTGCATGGTTGACGGCCAGGGGGCCGACCCCCGGCGAGATCCGGGCCAGCGAATCCAGCGGCACAAGCGAACCGTCCCTGGAGCGCACATAGAGGCGGGAAAGCCCGGCCGCCTCCTGCTGGAAACGTTTCTGCAACTCCACAAAAACCCTGTAGTCGTTGGTCGGGGCATAAATGATGGAAATTTCGCGCGAACCGTAGGCCGACTGCAAGGCGAGCTCAATCTGCTGCGGGCTCACGCCCAGAGCAGCCGCCCGGTTGCGGTCAATGGTGACGCGCAGCTCGGGATTTTTGATCTGCAAATCGCTGTTCACATCCTGAAGCTCCGGCAGCTTGCGCAGGGCGTCCTCCACATCCTGCGCGCAGTCATAGAGGGCCGCGATGTCCGGCCCGGAAAGGGTATACTGGTACAGGGCCTTGGAGGAGCGCCCGCCGATGTTGATGGCGGGCGGCACGCGCAGAAAAACCCGCAAGGCGGGGGAGGTGTTCAGTTCATGGCGCAGGCGTTGCGCCACCGCCTCTATGCCGGGGCGCTTGCCGTGCGGGGGGAGCCGCATCAGCACGACGCCGTTGTTCATGCTCTGGCTGCTGCCCACAATGCCCACCACGGAATTGAACTTGGCGACCATGGGGTTATTTTCCAGCACGGGGTCAAGGCTCCGCTGGGCCTCTGTCATGCCCCGGAAGGATATTCCCTGTTCCCCTTCCGTGACGCCCACAAGAAAGCCCATGTCCTCCGTGGGCAAAAAGCCTTTCGGCATGGTGAGGCCAAGCCAGACGGTGCACAGAAGCAGAAGCAGGGAAGCGCCGAAGGCGGCCCGGCGATGGCGCAGCACAAAGGCGAGCGAACCGGCGTAGCCCAGGGCGAGCCAGTCAAAGGCCCGTTCCAGCGTGCCGTATATTCCCTCGTAGCCCGCCTTGTGCTTTGCTCCGGTTTTCAGAAAATAGGCGCAGAGCATGGGCGTGAGGGTGAGGGAAACCACGCCGGAGCACAAAATGGCCGCGATGATCACCACCGCGAACTCCCGGAAAAGCCGCCCCACAATCCCCCCCATGAACAGAACCGGAATGAACACGCTCGCGAGGGAAAGGGTCATGGAAACTATGGTGAAGCCGATTTCCGCGGAACCGTCATGGGCGGCGGTAAGCGGATCCTTGCCGGATTCCTGGTGGCGGACGATGTTTTCCAGCATGACTATGGCGTCGTCCACCACAAAACCCACGGCCAGAGTCAGGGCCATGAGGGAAAGATTGTCCAGGCTGTAGTTCAGCACGGCCATGACGGCAAAGGTGGAGATGACGGACATGGGCAGGGCCAGGCTCGGAATGACGGTGGCGGGCAGATTGCGCAGAAAGAGAAAGATGATCAGCACCACCAGAAAGACGGTAAGCACCAGGGTAAATTTGACGTCCGCCACTGACTCGCGGATGGATTCCGAGCGGTCGTTTAAAATGTCCACCGTGACCGAAGGCGGCAGTTGCCGCTCCAGCGCGGGCAGGAGACCGCGAATGGCTTCCGCCACCTGCACGGTGTTGGCCCCCGGCTGGCGATCGACCGCCAGGGTGATGCTGGGCACGCCGCCGTTGCCCCAGGCGGTCTGCTTGTCCTGCCGCACGCTGTCCACCACCACGCCCAGATCCTCAAGACGCACCGGAGCGCCGTTGCGCCAGGCGACCACGACATCGCTGAAGGATTTTGCGTCGAACAGTTGTCCTGATGCTTTGATGAAACTGGCGCGCAACGAGCCGTCCAGCGAACCGGTGGGCAGCATGGAGTTGGCGGCGGCCACCGCGTCCGCCACCTCGTCGATGCCCAGCCCCCGCGAGGCCAGCTCGTCCGGGTCAAGCTGCACGCGCACCGCGTACTGCTTTTGCCCGTAAATGATGACCTGGGCCACTCCGGCCACCATGGAGATGCGCTGGCCGATGAGGGTGTCGGCGTACTCGTTCAG
>JAISXC010000252.1 GCA_031270875.1 Desulfovibrio sp. | reverse complement strand
ACATATTGTACGCCCACGGCATTGTGGGCTTTGTCCTGGGCATGACGTTTCTGCTGGGCTTTTTGTACTGGGGATACAAACAGATCCGGCCAAATCTTCTTGCGGAATGGAGGAGAAATACCGGCAGTCTGTACTGGCGTCTCGCCGCCGCCTTCTGGGTCGCTTATGCGGGCTGGTTTGTGAACGGCCTTTTTGGCCATGATTTTTACCGCACATGGTGGCTTGGCATGGCCATGAGCTATCTGGGCATCATGACCGGCGCCGTGGTGAACGGGACCAGTGCGAATAGTCGTGAAGCCGGCCCGTTTTAAACAGGCAGGCCGCGTTCGCGGCGAAGACGCACCAGGTTTTCCAGCACGTCCATCCCCACGCGCAGATTGCCGCGTCCGACGCCCGGCCGTATGCCCGGTTTGTTCCGGCCGTGATAGTCCGAACCGCCGGAAAGGCCGAGCTTGAAGCGATGCGCCAGTTCAAGCGCGGCGCGTGTGTCTTCGGCGGAATGCTCGCTGTGCCAGATTTCGACAGCGCTCAAGCCTTGAGGAATCAGATGAGCAACAAGCGCTTCCAGCTTGTCCGGCGGAGGCTTGTCCAGCATGGGGTGGGCCAGGCACACGGTGGCGCCCATACCGGCCAGCATGTGAACGGCTTCCTCGGCCTTCATGACTTCCTTGGGCACATAGGCCTTGCCTTGTCTGCCCAGATACCGTCCAAAGGCTTCCGCCAGAGTTTTCACATACCCCTTGGCCAGCAGCGATGCCGCGATGTGAGGCCGACCCACGCTTTCCCCGCGCGCCTGCCGGCGCACGTCTTCCATGCCGATGTCAAGGCCACAATCGCGCAACAGAGCCACAATCCTGTCATTGCGCGCGTCACGCTTGGCGCGCAATTCCTGGAGGCGCGCCTGCAGATCCCCCGTATTCCGGGGCAGCCAGAGACCCAGTATGTGCATGCGCAGAGTGTCGTTTTCCACCATGGTGGAGAGCTCGCAACCGCGAATGACGGTTATGCCCGCTTCCTTGCCGGCGGTTTCGGCTTCTTCCAGGCCGGCTGTGGTGTCATGGTCTGTCAGAGCTATGGCGGCAAGGCCGGCCGCGCGCGCCGCGGCGACAAGCTGGGTCGGGCTGTCGGAGCCGTCTGAGGCGGTGGAGTGCGTGTGCAGGTCGATCAGGGGCATGAAAATTTGCTCTTTGCTCAAGATATGGTATTGTGGAAAAAAAGCAAAGCATCATTGAAATCGTGATCACATGCGCGCCGTTTTTTGCGCCACTGCGCGCGGGAGGAAACAATGGCGATCAATGCCGGGGAACTCTTGAAAATTTTGGCCTGTCCGGCCTGCCTGGGCGATCTTGCGTTAGTATGCCGCAACGGCGACGAGGGGTTCGCCTGTGAGGCCTGCCGCGTTGTCTATCCCATCAGGAACGACATTCCCGTCATGCTGAAAGAGGAGGCCATCTCCCGCGCTGACTGGGATGTCGCCGGGCAAACCGCAACACCGTGACGCGTCTTTTCATCCCCGCTCCCGGCCTGCGTCTTGCGTTGGCCTCGTCTTCTCCCCGGAGGCGGCGTTTTCTGGAAGACTGGGGGTTGCCTTTTACCCTTTTTTGTCCCCTAGGTGTAGAACCTTTTCCCATTCCCGGCGAATCGCCGGAGCAGTATGCCTGCCGCGCGGCCGAGGCCAAAACTCTGGCGGCGGCGGAGCAGATGAAGTCGCCGGATATTCTGACCTTGGGGGCGGACACGGTAGTGGCCCTTGACGGGGACATTTTGGGCAAGCCGCGTGATGCCGGCGATGCCTTGGATATGCTTCTCTGCCTTTCAGGGCGCGGGCATGAGGTGATCAGCGCTGTCTGTCTTTTGTTGCCTGACGGCAGGAGGAAAATTTTTTCCGACACGAGCCGGGTTTTTTTTCATCCTTGGCCCAAGGCCGTTTTGGCCGCCTACGCGCGGTCCGGTGAACCGGATGACAAGGCCGGCGCCTATGCCGTACAGGGTAAGGGCGCATTCCTGGTGGAGCGGATTGAGGGAGCCTTCAGCACAGTGGCGGGACTGCCGCTTACGCCCTTGGTCAAGCTGCTGCTTGCTGAGGATCTGATTCTGCCCGCCGAGGCAAAGTAACTTTTTACAAAAAACGCTTGCCAACACTCCGACAAACGGGTATATACGGCCTCCGTTTCTAGTGCGGAGGCGCTGTTTCACGACGCCGGGGTAGCTCAGTTGGTAGAGCAGCGGACTGAAAATCCGCGTGTCGGCGGTTCAATTCCGTCCCCCGGCACCACTTCAAAATCTCACAAAGTCCCGCAAGAGCAAATAAGCCTTACGGGGCTTTACTTTTCTGGAATTGATTGTCTCATGCCGTCTCATGAAGTGCCTTGACATACAGCTATAAAGGGGGCAAGTATGGGGGCAAGCTCAGCAAATGGTTTTATTGCTGAAAGGAGTTGCCCCTATGCCCCTTACAGATACGGCTATCAAGGCTTTCAAGCCTAAAGGCAAGCCATACAAAGAAGCTGACGGTGGTGGTTTATATCTGGAAGTCGCCCCCAGCGGCGGGAAATGGTGGAGGCTGAAATATCGCTTTGACGGCAAAGAAAAGCGGATATCCCTCGGCACATATCCCGCTGTGGGGCTGAAAGACGCCAGAGAACGCCGCGACGAAGCCAAAAAACTGCTGGCGAACCATATTGACCCCGGTGAAAAACGTAAAGCGGACAAAGCCGCTACGGAAGCCGCAGCCAAAGAAGAAGCCTTGACCTTTGAGGTAGTGGCGAAAGAATGGTTTGACACTATGGGCACGGTCCACCGGGAACGGCATCAGAAAAAAATTCTCTGGCTCCTGGGCCTGCTGAATCGGCATATTGGGAACAAGCCCATTGCCCGCCTTAAACCCGCCGACATTCTTGCCGCCATCCGCCCGGTAGAGGCCGTCGGGCACCTTTCCACCGCGCACACGCTGGCGCAGAAGGCCGGACAGGTCTGCCGCTACGCCCGCCGTTGCGGCTATACAGAGTTCAATCCGGCGGACAGCCTTTCCGAAGCCCTGAAGCCCCTGCAAACCAAACATTACGCCACGATTACCGAGCCGAAGGAAATAGGCCGTCTTCTGCGGGCCATTGACGAATACGAAGGCACAATGAGCGTGCGCTATGCCCTCAAAATCCTGCCCTATGTTTTTTTGCGCAACAGCGAACTGCGCGGGGCGGAATGGCGGGAAATTGATTTTGACCGCGCCCTGTGGACTGTGCCCGCCAGCCGCAAGGACAAAGGCGACACCGGAATGAAAATGCGTGTTCCTCATGTGGTGCCTCTGGCCCGGCAGGTGGTGGAACTTTTTCGTGAACTGCGCATGTTCACCGGCAGCGGGCCTGTGTGCTTTCCCGGTCCGCAGTCAAAAAGCCAGTGCATATCGGATGTCGGCCTATTGAATGCCCTGCGCCGCATGGGGTATTCCAAAGATGAAATGACAGTTCACGGTTTTCGGGCCATGTTTTCCACTCTGTTTAACGAACAGGGCTTTGATCCGGATCATATTGAGAAACAACTTGCCCACAAGGAAAAAGATAAAATCAGGGACGCCTACAACCACGCCGCCTACTTGGAGCAGCGCCGGACGCTCATGCAGGCTTGGGCGGACTATCTCGACCATCTCAAGCGGACTTCTTAGTATCCTAATATATCTATTAGTCGCGTAATTTCAACATATTATATTTACTCTCCCTCTTAATAAAGTCCTATAAAATCCCTTGACAACCAGACGTAATAGGGGTCTAGTTAAGGGGCTGGCTGATTATTTTAGGGGTCTTTAAAAGCGGAGGGAACACTGTGGCACGATTGATAAAACCACTTACGGCTACGCAGGTAAATAATGCCAAACCAAGAGCAGACATGTACAAAATGTTCGACGGTGGCGGTCTTTTTTTACAGGTAAATCCTTCCGGCGGCAAGCATTGGAAAATGAAATACCGTAAGGACAACGGCAAGGAAGGCTTGCTGACTTTTGGTAAATACCCGGAAGTGTCTCTGGAGCAGGCAAGAAAGAAGCGCGAGGAAGCCAGGGCGCACAAGGCGGCGGGACTTGACCCGGGGGAGGCCAAAAGGCGGGTGAAGGCCGAAAGAACGGAGAGGGCCAAAAACACCTTTGAGGCTGTCGCAAGGGCATGGATGGAAGTGCACAGCACCAGGGTCAAGCCGCAAACACTGCATATTTATGTGCCGGTGCTGGAAAAATTCATCTTCCCCGTTCTAGGCTCAGGACTCGTTAATTGTTAAAATTTTCGTCTTGGTGTACTCATGAAACACGAGGTGAACCATGAGTACACTATTTTACCTTTCTGCCGAGCAACTTGAACGTATCAAACCCT
>JAISXC010000242.1 GCA_031270875.1 Desulfovibrio sp. | reverse complement strand
CAGGCGGCCGAATCCCCGCCCCGGCACGGCACGGGAGAGTCAGCGCCGCGCAGGGCGCATATCCGCCGCGCCCACTGGCACGGCTACTGGACCGGGCCGCGCAAGCCCAGGCCGGACATACCTGAGGAACGGCAGTGGCGGCGCTTCTCCTACCGCTGGCTGCATCCCATGCTGGTGGGAGGCGATGATGGCTGAGTTTCTGACGACGACGCAGGCCGCCGAGATCGTGGGCGTGAAGGTGCGCGCCATACAGGCGGCCATTTCGTCCGGGCGACTGCCGGCGGTCAAAATGGGCAGGGACTGGATGCTGGCCAAGACGGACGTGGAGGCGTTCGCCGCGTCTGAGCGCAAGCCGGGGCCGAAAAAAAAGGAAAGGGACGGGACGGCCGGATTCGCCCAGGAATCCCCCGACTTTAGGAGGGGGAGGATGTCTGTAGACAACAACGGTGGACCGCCAGAACCCAACATGAGGGAGAAGTAGTGGAGACAAAAGACCTGAAAGTTCTGCTTGGTCTGCCGTCCTTTCTCAAGGGAGCGGCTGCCCTCAACCGTGTCATCAGGCAGCACATGCCGGGCGGCGATGAACTGCTCAGCGTCCTTACCCGCCTGCACGAGGCACAGCACGGAAGGAGAACCAAGGATCACATGTTGCAGGATCTCCTTGATGCTCTGGTGCAGGGGCGCAATAAAATGGCTGACGCCATCCTGCGGGCTGATCCGCGTGATGGTGTCCTTCCTGTGGTCTTAATCCACACCAAACATAGTGATCTTTCAATCCACGCTGAAAAATCAGCGACGGATGAATCTTGTCAAACACCGCAAGAGTTGTCAATTCCTGTGGATGGAAAAATTTCCAGGCTTGGCACCATGCCGGACACACGGCTTGCCGTGCTGTGGGGCGTCAGCCATACAGCGGTGGCAAAAATGCGCAAGCGGTACGGGATTAAGCCGTATATGAAGAGCGCCCGTGTTGATTGGGCAAAATGGGACGAGCAAATCAATGACCCCGATATGTCGTCGGACGGGCTTGCCCGGCTCATCGGCTGCGACATCTCCACGGTGCGGGAGCGCCGGAGATTCCTGGCGGGGGAGGGCGGCAAATATTACGTCAAAATCGGCAGGCCGAAAAGGGGACACACGCGGGACTGGGGCACCGTGGACTGGAGTCGCAGCGACACGGACATCGCCCGGGACATGGGCGTCAGCCCGCAGGCGGTCTGGAAACAGCGACAAAAAAGGACAGCATGATAACATTGTCAAGAATCGCGGTCGGAGAACCGTACCCTTTGCCGCATCCCCAAAACGACGGCATGACGCCCGCGCTGGACGGGGCGAGCCTGACTTTTGTCACGGTCTTGCGGGGCGTCACCGGAAAGGAGGCGCGGGCTTTCCGCCGTGGCCGGTTGGACTACGGGGTATATGTCGAGCGGCACATCCCAGAGGAAGGGGGTATTTTGACGGGAAGTGAGGGGGGCGTGGCTAAATCGTGTGCCAAACGTGTGCAAAACGGGCATTTCCAGCGCACTTCAGCAACAGCGGAAAAAAGTAATATCAGTAAGTTAGCGCTTGGCGGCCCGCCTTTTGAGCGGCGGTTTGGAAGGCGTCGACGCATTTCCCGTTGAAGTGGAAGTGGATTATGTCCGCCAGGGCTTGCCGGGATTCACCCTTGTGGGTCTTGCCGAGGCGGCCGTGCGCGAAGCCAAGGATCGCGTATTCGCAGCCTTGCGGGCCAGCAATTTCAGGCTGCCGCCGGCGCGCGTCACCGTAAATCTGGCTCCCGCCGGGCGACGCAAGGTCGGCGCAAGCTATGATCTGCCCTTGGCCATCGGCCTTCTGGCCGCATCCGGGCTCATCCCCCTGGAGCGGCTCGACAATTTTTTTCTCACCGGAGAACTCTCCCTCACCGGGGAAATCAAGGCCGTCAGCGGCGTACTGCCGCTCGCCATTCTGGCGCGGCAAAGGGAGGCTGCGGGGCTTGTGGTCCCGCCGGCCAACGCGGCGGAAGCCGCCGTCACCAACGGCCTCAAGGTCTACGCCCCGCGAAATCTGGCCCAATGCGCTGCATTTCTGGCAGGGGCAACGGAACTCGCCGCTGTGCCCCGCGTCGCCCCGGAAACACTGCCGCCGCCGCGCTACGGTCTGGATTTCGGCGACGTGAAGGGCCAGTATGCGGCCAAACGCGCCCTGGAAGTGGCGGCTGCCGGCGGACACAACGTCCTCATGCTGGGGCCGCCCGGCAGCGGCAAAACCATGCTGGCTCAGCGCCTGCCAACCATACTGCCGCCACTGAATTTTGAAGAAGCCCTTGAAGTTACCAAGATTTACAGCGTGGCCGGCCAATTGCCGCCGGAATCGGGTCTGATGACGGTGCGGCCTTTTCGTTCGCCCCATCATACCATTTCCAATGTGGCCCTTGTGGGCGGCGGCAGTACCCCGCGCCCGGGGGAAGTCTCCCTGGCGCACAGGGGGGTGCTCTTTCTGGACGAATTGCCGGAATACAGCAAATCCGTTCTGGAAGTTCTGCGCCAGCCCCTGGAAGACGGCACCGTGTCCATCGCGCGCGTGGCCCAGAGCGTCACCTATCCCGCGGCATGCATGTTGGTGGCGGCCATGAATCCCTGTCCCTGCGGCTATTACGGCGACGCGGAACACAAATGCGTATGCAGGCCGGAGCTGCGCGCCCGCTATATGGCCAGACTCTCTGGTCCCCTGCTGGATCGCATTGACGTGCATGTGGAAGTCCCCGCCGTGCCCTATGAGGATCTGCGCAATACGGCAGGCAGCGGAACCTCAGCCGAACTCCGCGCCCGCGTGCTGGCGGCGCGCGCGGCGCAGCAGGAACGGTTCGCCGGGGAGAGCATTCACTACAATGCCGAACTCTTCGGCGGCCTCCTTGAACGCCACTGCGCTCTGCCCCCCGAAGGGCACTCTCTGCTGAAAACCGCCGTCAAGCGTCTGGGGCTCTCGGCCAGAGCGTATACCCGCGTGCTGCGCCTGGCGCGCACCATCGCGGATATGGGCGGCGCGGCCGACATAAGTCCGGAACACCTCGCGGAAGCCATATCCCTGCGCGTGCTGGACCGGGAGGAATAATCCGCGTTCAAGCTACGTTCCTTCGTCTGTCGCGCCACCGCGATGCGCCGTGCCCGTCCCCAACAATGACGCTGGCTTATCGACAAAAG
>JAISXC010000090.1 GCA_031270875.1 Desulfovibrio sp. | reverse complement strand
GAGAAATTCGACGCCATAACGGCCTCCATTGAGGAAATCCACACCAAAGGCCAGCCCGTGCTGGTGGGCACCATTTCCATTGAGACTTCGGAAATGCTCTCCCAGCGGCTGACGAAGCTTCGCATCCCCCACAACGTGCTCAACGCCAAACAGCACGAAAAGGAAGCGGAAATTGTGGCCCAGGCGGGGCAGAAGGGCAAGGTGACCATTGCCACCAACATGGCCGGCCGCGGCACGGACATTGTGCTGGGCGAGGGTGTGCCGGAACTGGGCGGCCTGCACATTCTGGGCACGGAGCGGCATGAAAGCCGCCGCATTGACAATCAGTTGCGCGGCCGTTCCGGCCGCCAGGGCGATCCCGGTTCCTCGCGCTTCTACCTCTCTCTGGAAGACGACCTCATGCGTCTTTTCGGCTCCGACAGAATCAAGGGCCTCATGGAAAAACTCGGCCTGCGGGACGGCGAAGTCATTGAAAACGCCATGGTCTCCCGCGCTGTGGAGAGCGCGCAAAAGCGCGTGGAAGCCCATCATTTTGAAATACGCAAAACCCTGCTCGACTATGACAATGTGATGAACCAGCAGCGCGAAGTCATCTACGAGCTCAGGCGGGAACTCATGGTGGAGGAGGATCTTGAGCCCGTGCTGGGGGAATTTTTGGGCGACGTGCTGGATAACGAATACGCTCCCATTGCCGCAGGTTCCCAGGATGACGAAGCCGGGGCGGCGGTCTTCAAGCGTCTGCGGGAGATATTCAACCTTGACCGCGTGCTGGGGCCGGAGGCGCCTCTGCCCGGGCGGGAGGAGTGCGAGGCCCATATCCGATCCATGCTTGAGGATCTCAAATGCGAAGCCGGCGAAAGCTGGAAGGACATTCTGCGCTATTTCCTGCTGGAAGAGCTTGACCGGTGCTGGAAGGAACACCTGCGCAACATGGATGCCCTGCGCGATGGAATAGGTCTGCGCGGCTACGGGCAGAAAGACCCCAAACTGGAATACAAGCGCGAGGGCTTCGCCATGTTCCAGAACATGCTTTTCCACATACGCGAGAGCGTGTTCAGGGTTCTTCTGCGGCTGCGCGTGCAGCGGCCCGAAGAGGAGGAGGCCGAGCGCCTGGCCATGGAATACCGCCACAGGGAAAAGGCCGGAGAATCCCTGTCCTACTCCGCCGGGGGCGATGCCCGCGCGCAACGGCCGGCCAAGGCCCCGCCGCGCGTAGGCCGCAACGATCTCTGCCCCTGCGGCAGCGGCACAATATACACAAAATGCTGCGGCCGGTGACCGTTTTTGTGGTTATGTCTCCCGCTGAACCGGAACACAGGACATCGCGATATCCCGGCGGGCTGCCGTGAGGGAGATTTACGCCGGGCGCAGGGATGCGCTGCGCCGCGACATGCGCCGCCGAGGGCTGGACGTGTTGCTCATAAGCCGCGATGCCAACAGGTTCTATCTTTCAGGATTTGAACTGCACGACACGCAATACAACGAGAGTTCCGGCCGTCTTGTGATCACGGGCGACGGGCGGGACTGGCTGGCCACGGATTCCCGCTATGCGGAGGCCGCCGCGCGCCTGTGGGAGCCTGAGCGCGTTTTTGTATACAAGGACGATGCCGGGGATATCGCTTCGCTGCTCAGGCGTTGCGGCAGCATCATCGGCATTGAGGCCCGCGGGGTCAGCCTTGCTTTCGCCCGCGCCCTCGGCGGGGCGGGCGGGCTTTTTCTGCAGGCGGCCGACGGGCTTGTGGAGAGATTGCGCAGCATCAAGGGGCCGGAGGAAGTTGCGGCGCTTTCGGCATCCTTTGCCCTCAATCACAAAATGCTGGGCTGGCTTGAGCGGGATCTTTCCGCAGGCCGGCTCGCGCCCGGCCTGCGCGAGACGGATCTGGCATGGCGTATTGAGCGTTTTTTCCGGGAAAACGGCGCGAGTGAACTGGCTTTTCCCGTCATTGCCGCCGCGGGAAGAAACGCCGCTCTGCCCCATGCGATTCCGGGATCCGGCAGGCTGGAAGCGGAGACTCCCCTGCTCATTGACGCGGGCTGTCGCGTGGATGATTATTGTTCCGACCAGACCCGCACTTTCTGGATGGGAGAAAAATTCGGTCCGGCCCATTCCCGTTTTGTCCGTATTTATAAGCTGGTGCGCGAGGCCCAGCGGGCCGCTCTCGCAGTGATGCGACCAGGCGTCACGGGGAAGGAGGCCTTTGCGGCCGCCAGGGCTGTCTTTGAAAAAGCCGGGGAAGCTCAGGCCTTTACCCACGGGCTGGGGCACGGTGTCGGGCTGGAAACTCACGAGGCCCCGTCGCTGAACTTTCGCAATGAGCACCCGCTTGAGGCCGGGATGGTCGTCACCGTGGAGCCAGGCCTGTATTATCCCGGCTGGGGCGGGGCGCGCCTGGAATACACCGTGCTGGTGGAAGAGGACGGCGTCAGGATTTTATAGCAATCTTACACTGCTCTGGCAAGGGGGTTGATCATGCGTATTGTTGTTTTGGATGGGTACACACTGAATCCCGGCGATAATCCCTGGGTTTCTCTCGCATCCTTCGGCGATCTGGCCGTGTTTGACCGCACGGAACCCGATCTGCTGATTGAAAGATGCAAAGACGCCGACGTGCTGCTGACGAACAAAACGCCGTTGCGGGCGGACACCCTGAATGCTCTCCCGCGACTGAAGTATGTCGTCGTGCTGGCGGCCGGCTATGATGTCGTCGACATCGCTGCGGCGGGAGCGCGCGGTATCGCGGTTTCCAATACGCCCGCGTATGGGGTGGAGGCCGTTGCCCAGCATGCCGTGGCGCTGCTGCTGGAACTCGCCAGAAACGCGGGGATGCATGACGCCAGCGTAAAGCGTGGGGAATGGGCATCCGCTCCGGACTGGTGCTACTGGTTGAAGCCTCAACGCGAATTGAGCGGCATGGTTCTGGGCATTGTCGGTTTCGGCAATAACGGCCGCAGAACGGGAGAACTCGCCCATGCGTTCGGCATGGAAATTGTTTCTTATACGGTTCCGCCCGCGGACGCGCCGGCATACAAGCCGTTCCGCTTTGTGGACCTGGACGGGCTGTTCCGCGTGTCCGACGTTGTTTCCCTGCATTGTCCGCTTTTGGAATCCACGCGCCATATCATCGACAAGTCTTCTCTCAGCCGCATGAAACCCGGCGCCCTGCTCATCAATACGGCTCGCGGCCCGCTGGTGAACGAGGAGGATGTGGCGGAGGCGCTGCATACGGGCCAACTCGGCGGTTTCGCCACGGATGT
>JAISXC010000117.1 GCA_031270875.1 Desulfovibrio sp. | reverse complement strand
GTTGACCTTCTTATTGTGGGCGGCGGCATGGGCGCCTGCGGCGTGGCTTATGAAGCCGCGCGCTGGGGCGACAAACACGGCCTGAAGATCATGCTTTGCGACAAGGCGGCGCTGGAGCGTTCCGGCGCGGTGGCCCAGGGGCTTTCCGCCATCAATACCTATCTCGGCAAAAACACCCCTGACGATTATGTGCGCATGGTCCGCACCGACCTTATGGGCATTGTGCGCGAGGATCTTATTTTTGATGTGGGTCGCCATGTGGACGACTCCGTCCATCTGTTCGAGGACTGGGGTCTGCCCTGCTGGATCAAGGGTGAGGACGGCCACAACATGGACGGAGCGAAGGCCAAGGCCGCCGGCAAATCGTTGCGCAAGGGCGACGATCCGGTGCGTTCCGGCCGCTGGCAGATCATGATCAACGGCGAGTCCTACAAGTGTGTCGTGGCCGAAGCGGCCAAAAACGCGCTGGGCGAAGCCCGCATCATGGAACGCATTTTCATTGTGAAGCTCCTGCTTGACAAAAATACCCCCAACCGTATCGCGGGCGCCGTGGGCTTTAACCTGCGCGCCAATGAAGTGCATATTTTCAAGGCCAACGCCGTTGTGGTGGCCGCGGGCGGCGCGGTGAACGTGTACCGTCCCCGCTCCACCGGCGAAGGCATGGGCCGCGCGTGGTATCCCGTGTGGAACGCCGGGTCCACCTATACGATGTGCGCCCAGGTCGGAGCGGAAATGACCATGATGGAAAACCGTTTCGTGCCGGCCCGCTTCAAAGATGGCTACGGCCCCGTGGGCGCGTGGTTTCTGCTTTTCAAGGCGATCGCCACAAACTCGAAGGGCGAGGACTATTGCGTCAGGAACAGAGAGATGCTCAAGCCCTATGAGGAGCGCGGCTATGCCAAGGGCAACGTCATCCCCACCTGCCTGCGCAATCACATGATGCTGCGTGAGATGCGCGATGGCCGCGGCCCCATCTATATGGCCACGGACGCCGCCCTGAAGAAAACCTTCGCCACGCTGGACGAGGAGCAGCAGAAAGAGCTGGAGTCCGAAGCCTGGGAAGACTTCCTTGACATGTGCGTCGGCCAGGCCAACCTCTGGGCCGCCACCGATACCAAGCCTGAGGAACGCGGCTCTGAAATCATGCCGACCGAGCCCTATCTGCTCGGTTCTCACTCCGGCTGCTGCGGCATCTGGGTTTCCGGCCCCGATGAGCCCTGGGTGCCGGACTCCTACAAAATCAAGGCTTCCAACGGCAAGGTGTACAACCGCATGACAACCGTGGAGGGCCTGTTCACCTGCGCCGACGGCGTGGGCGCCTCGGGCCACAAGTTCTCCTCCGGATCCCATGCCGAGGGACGCATCGCCGGCAAACAGATGGTGCGCTGGTGCGTTGATCACAAGGACTTCAAGCCGGAAGTCGGGGAAACGGCGGGTGATCTCAAAAAGCTCATCTACCGTCCGTATTACAACTATCTTGAGGGCAAGGCCGCTTCGACGGATCCCGTGGTCAACCCCAACTATATCACGCCCAAGAACTTCATGATGCGTCTTGTCAAATGCACGGACGAATACGGCGGCGGCGTGGGCACCTACTACATCACTTCCGACGCTCTGCTGAAGACGGGCTTCAATCTGCTCGGCATGATGGAGGAGGATTCCGCCAGGCTGGCGGCCCGCGATCTGCACGAACTGCTCCGTTGCTGGGAGAACTATCATCGCCTCTGGACGGTGCGCCTGCACATGCAGCACATTGCCTTCCGCGAGGAGTCCCGTTATCCAGGCTTCTACTACCGGGCCGACTTCATGGGGCTTGACGACAGCAAGTGGAAGTGTTTTGTGAACTCCAGGTATGATCCCGCCACCGGAAAAACGGAGATATTCAAGAAGCCCTATTATCAGATCATTCCTGACTAGGGCATTTCGCGCTTGAAATGCCCGCAAGGATTCGCTTGCGAATCCTTGCCGCGAGATGCGCGCGGGCGGGTTTTGCCCGCCCGCGAAAGCGCGTCTCAAGGTAAACTGCTCTGATCGGCGCTTGCACAACAGGGAAGGGGGCGGCCGCAAGGCGGTCGCCCCCTTCTTGCCTCGGCCTCGGCCTCCGTTGCCGGCCGTTTGATAACTACGCAGGAGGATATCCAGGATGTCCAATGCCATTCTCGTCGTGGGCGGCGGCTTCGCAGGCCTGACGTCCGCCATTGAAGCGGCGGAGTTGGGTCACGATGTCTATATCGTGGAAAAATCGCCCTGGCTGGGCGGCCGCGTTGCCCAGCTCAACAAATATTTCCCCAAACTTTGCCCCCCCTCCTGCGGACTGGAGATACAGTTCCAGCGCATCAGGAAAAACCCGCGCATAAAATTTTTCACCCAGGCCGAGCTTGTGGGTCTTTCGGGCGGCAAGGGGGATTATACGGCCAAAGTTCGTCTGACCCCGCGCGGAACCGCCTCCCACAATGTGGATTTTTCCCTGCTGGCCTCCGCGCTTACCGGTGAGGCCGACAACGAGTTTGATTTGAGCCTGTCAAAGCGCAAGGCACTGTACAAGGCCATGCCTTTTGCCTTTCCCGACCGTTATGTGCTGGACGCGCGGACGCTTTCAAAATCGGACATGGCCCGCGTGGCGGGCGCGAAGTTCATTGAAGCCGCCGAAAGAGCGCGGGAGATCGCCCTGAACGTCGGCGCAGTCATTGTGGCGACAGGATGGAAGCCCTACGATGTGACGCGCCTGACCAATCTTGGGGCCGGCTCGGTGAAAAACTGCGTTTCAAACATGCAGTTGGAGCGGCTTGCTTCCCCCTTCGGGCCGACGCGGGGCAAAATCGTGCGTCCCTCGGACGGCCGCGTTCCCTTGAATGTCGCTTTTGTGCAATGCGCCGGCTCGCGGGATCAAAACCATCTGAATTACTGTTCCTATATCTGCTGCATGGCGACGCTCAAACAATGCCTGTATCTCTCGGAGCAGAATCCGAATGTCGGGATTACCGTGTATTATATTGATTTGCGCGCGCCGGGCCGCTATGTGAA
>JAISXC010000061.1 GCA_031270875.1 Desulfovibrio sp. | reverse complement strand
TCCCATGGCTTTTGTCAGCGTGGAGGACATGACGGGGCATGCCGAGGTGGTGTTCTTTCCCGCTGTGTACGACAAGGTGAAGGATTTTCTGAAAGAGGGGCTGCTGCTGCGCATCGCGGCCCGGCTGCAGAGCGGGGGGGAAAACGCGCAGGAGGGTGATGAGGAGGAGCAGGCCGCGGCCCGGGAACTCAAGTTTGAGGGACAGGGGGCCTGCGCCCTGGACGCATACTGCGCCGCGAGCCTGGAGCCTGTTTGCGTGCGCATACCGCGGCACCGCCTGGGCCGCGATGACATGCTGGCTCTGAGGAATATTTTGCGGAATCACCCCGGTCAGGTGGAAACTTTGGCCAGCGTGGACCTGGACGGCTATGAATGCCGGCTTTCGCTGGACAGTTCCCTCAAGGTGCGGCCCGGGCCGGAACTGGAGAAGGCCCTGGCGCTCTGGGCGTCCTAAAGATTAGAATGAGCCGCCGAGGTGAAACGGTTGTTGTATGCCGAATTTTTTTGACAGGATCAAAAACGCGTTCACCATGCCCGCCGACGCCGGCGGAGAGGGGCTGGGTTTCGCCTGGAATCAGGGCGTCCGCACGGTGCTTGCCATTGTTGTGGTTGTTGTTTCAGCCTTTGTCGTCCACTGGATAATGTCATGACGGCTCTCTGGCGCCTTGCCGTCCGGGATGAATTTTCCGCCGCCCACGCCCTGCGCGGCCATGAGGGCAAGTGCGAGCGGCTGCACGGGCACAATTTCGCCGTGGAACTGACGGTCGAAGGGATCTCGCTCAGCGCGGACACGGCCCTGCTGCTGGATTTCAATGTTCTCAAAAGCCTGCTGAAAGAGGTTCTGACAGGGCTTGACCACCGCGTGCTTAATGAGACGCCGCCCTTTGACGCGCTCAATCCCTCCTCGGAAAATCTGGCCCGCCATATCTGGCGGGCCGTGGCGGAGCGTCTTGCAACCCATCCCGACCCCCGCGCGGCGGCCGTGCGCCTTCGCGGCGTTACCGTATCGGAGAAGGGCGCGCAGAGCGCGACCTACATGGAACTTCCGGAAAACGCGGGGTCGCGGCCGTAGCGTCTCTACCGGCACGTTTCGTGCATACTTTACCCGAAAGTTTCCCCAAGTTTCCTTTGAGGCAAATTATGCCGCGCACGCTCTGCCTTCTCCATGCCAACTGCCAGGGTGAGGCCCTGCGCCCCCTGCTGGAAAATACCCCGGCTTTCGCGCGGCTTTTCCGCCTGCGCGGGTATACCAACTATACGCGCGAAGCCATAGGGCGGAAAGATTTGCGCGGCTGCGGGCTTTTTCTGTACCAGCGGCTGGGGGCGCACTGGGGGGATCTCTCCACGGAGCGTCTGCTCTCCCGTCTTTCGCCGGATTGCCGGCGCATTGAAATACCCAACTTTTTTTTCAAGGGCTACTGGCCGTTCTGGACGCATGCCCAAAAAAGCATTGACTTCGCGGACAGCCTGCTGGATGAGCTTCTTGCGCGCGGGCTCGCGCCGCACGAGGCGTTGCGGCTCTATCTGCGCGCGGGGCCCCGGTTGCTGGGCGATGCGGCGGCCGTGGCGGAGGAATCTCTCAGGGAGGCGGAAAAAAGGGAAGCTGCCTGCCCTGTCCGTTACGGCCCCCTCCTGCGCGAGCGCTGGCGGGAAGAACAGATGTTTCTGACCATAAACCATCCGGGAGAGGGCCTGCTCTTTCATCTGGCGGACGGCCTTTTGCGTCTGCTGGGGCTCGGGGGCCTGCCCGAAACGGCGCGGCGGGCGTACCGCCACCCCCACGGCGAGTTCTGGCTGCCCATCCATCCGGCGCTGGGCGGGCTTCTGGGCTTGCCCTTCGCTCGGCGCGAGAGGCGTTATCCGGTTTTTGCCGCGTCCCTGACCCACCAGGAATACACAAGCTGCTACCTGGCCTGCCGCAGCCGGGGCGTGAAAAATCTGGTGGTTTTTCTGCGCAACCTGCCGCGCGGCTTTCGCCCGGCCGCCTGACGCGCGCCCTTGCAGAGCAAATTATACATTTTCAATGTTAATTTGCTCTGGCAGGAATGCATGACTTTTCCACCACAGTCAATGCTTCATTCGCATCATCCATACTGCGTACATTCCTTGCAGATTCCCTGTATCTCAATACAGCTGTCTTGAAGAGACATGCCTAATTCCTTAAGCCTTGCCTGCATGGAGTTGTACAAAGTCTGATCGTCTATTTCCGTTGTCTTTTGACATTCTGAACATATAAACATCAGCAAAACATGATTGCTGTGTTTGGCGGTACATGGTACATAGGCGTTCAGGGAATTCACACGATGCACAAGGCCGTTCTGAAGCAAAAAAGCCAATGTCCGATAGATTGTGGCCGGCGTGACGCGTTTTCCCTTATCCCGCATATGTTCAATGATATCATATGCTTTTATGGGAAAATCCGCCGATGTGAGTATTTCGAGTATTGCGCGGCGCAGGCCGGTAAGCCGCACACCCTGTTGCCTGCACAGATTCTCCGCCTCTGTCAGGAAATCCGGGCTGATGCCGGCGGAATCCTTCGCCGGCATCATTCGTACGGCTCCACTTTGTCCGGCTTCATGCTGTAACCTGACGCTCCCATCTCCCCGGAATCATTTCTTTCAACGGCAATCGTTCCGTACACCCATACGGCGTCCATCAGCCTGATTCCCCTGAGCGGCGCGTCCATCCTGATGTGGATGATTTGGTTCGCGGGCGGTGGCGGGACATGTATGCATGCGCCGAAATAGGGGACAAGCAGAAATTCCTTCAACTGGGCATCATTTTCCCAATCCAGGGGCGCCACAAAGCCGGGAATTTTTACACGCTGACCCTGCAGGATGTGGTTGGCGGGAGCGTTTCTCCAGGCTTCGTTAAACGCTTCAAGCACCTTGCCGGCGCGCGGATCATTATCTGAAAATGCATCAAAATTGAATTCGTCAAAAATTTTTTCCGGATGCCACGACGTCGGTATCAATTCTTCCCATTTCGCCTCACGATACGGGTTTTGCCCTGCGGGTTCTTCAGCCGCAACCCAAGTATGCCAAAAAACGCAGCCAATGGCAAAAAACATCATCCATCTGAAATTATATGCCATTCCCGCTCCCGTGATAAAAAAACGCCAAAAGAAGAAACATAAAAAGGATTCCCGCGCAGTAGCCGCAGAGCGCATGGGAATATTTTCCGTGCCGTTTGGCCGAGGGCAGGAGATCCGTTATGGCGATGGAGGTCATGATTCCCCCTGCGCAGGAAAAAAGTGTTTCCAGACTTGCAGGCAAAAGGGAGCGCATGAACAAATAGAGCAAAATTGCCGCAACGGCCGGAATAAGGCCGGAAAGCAACAGGCATAACCGTGGCAGCGTATGATTGCGCGAACCCTGATGAGAGAGGAAGGCAATGGAGGCCCCCAGGGGAATATTATGGGCGACCACCGCCCCGCTCAAGGCGAGACCAAGCGCCGGCTCAGCCATGGCCGCGCTGAACACGGCAAAATATTCCGGCAGGCTGTGCACGGCGACAGCCAGTGCCGTGAATTTCCCCGACTGTTGCATCCTGCCGCAGAAATCGTCTTTTGGGTTTTTATTGTGCAATAGACGAATAATAACAGATGTGAATATAAAATTTATGAGAAACAAACTTACATTGGTAAAAGATGAATTCATAACTATTGATGAAATTCCAATGCATGACATAATTCCTGCGGAAAAACAGATGCTGGAGCAAATAATATATGAACTGATTTTTTGTATTTTATAAATAAATATTAAACAAAAACATAATGATATTCCACATAATAAAGTAATAAACATAGCATGAACAATATTTGATATTGTATTTTCGTCATACACTTCAACATTATCGGCTTCCATACGATAAACAGAATCTGTAATAGTGTTTGAGCTTCCGGCTATAATTATTTTTCCATAGACAACAACAGTATCCATCGCCTGAATTCCTTTCAGAGGATAACGCGGGGTGACATGGATGACTTGATTTTGAGGAGGAGGAGGGACGTGAATGCACGCGCCAAAATAAGGAACCAGCAAAAACTCTTTCAGGGAAAACTTGTTCTCCCGCTCCAGCGGAACGACAAATCCGGAAATTTTTACTTGTTTTTCCTGAAGCGTTCCGTTTGGCGGCGCATCTCTCCATTTTGCGAGATATGCCTCCATTGCCTGGGCGGCAAGCGGATCATTGTCGGAAAGACTGTCCAGATTCAGGCCGTTGAAAGAGTTTTCCCTGTGCCAGGATTCAGGGATGAGCTGCTCCCATGTTATCTCGGTATATGTCGCGGAAGCGGAGTTTTGGGCTTCGGAAGAGGGCACCCGCGCAAACATGGCGATAAACGCCGCCACCAGCGCGATGGAAGTGCGCCTCACCACGTCATATGGCGACAGTGAGGCCATCCGACAAACTCATGCGATATGCGCGCAAGGCGGGAATAAGGCTGGCCAGAAGCCCGGCGAGGCAGACGCAGCCCAACAGCAGCCATTCTCCCGCGGCAGGCGGCGACAGATATATGAATATTCCGTACATATCGGCAAGTGTGGGACCAAGGGCCGCTATGAGCAGGAATAACGCCGCGACTCCGCCGACTGCTCCGGCCGTCACAAGCAGAAATCCCTCGCAGGCCAGCAGAATCAAAATATTCACCGGTTTTGCCCCCGCGGAACGCAGGATGGCCAGTTCCCGCCTGCGCTCGCCGAGGCCCGCGAGTATCGCCGCCACAAGGCCCGCCAAACCGGCCACGGTGACCAAAGCGGAAACAAACAGGAGCGCCTGTTCGCCGGCGCCGACCATACTCCATATTTGATCCATGGCCACGCCGGGCATAACCCCGGTAAGCGGTTCGGTTTTCCAGTCGTTTATTACGCGTTGCAGCGCGAATACCTGGCCACGTTTTTTCAGACCCACGAGAAGAGCGGTTATGCTTTTGGGCTCCAGGTCGAACTTCGCAACTTGTTCCGGCGTGATCCGCAGCCCGGGCATGGGCGCGCCCCCCTGCCAGTTGAGATGTATGGCCTCCATTGCGTCAAGTCCTATATAGAGAGAACGGTCAACCGGAGTGCCCGTCGGCGCGAGGATGCCGCTCACGGCGAACGGCTTGTCCGCATGTTCCGCCAAATGCGTTCCGCCGCTTCCATGATTCAACACCAGCTTTTGACCGACGGCATAGCCAAGGTTCTTTGCCGCTTCCGCCCCCATAACCACGTCAAAAACGGATTCAAAGACTTTCCCCCGCGCCAGGACAAGTTCTCTGCCGCCCCGAAAACGGTAGTGGATAAAAAAATCCGCCGTGGTGGCCACCACGGGATAGCCTTTGTGGGAATCGCCCAGAGAAACGGGGATGGTCCAGGCGACCTCCGGCCTTTTCGCTATCTCCCGCGCGCTTTGCCACCCCATGTTGTTGGTGGCCCCGCCAAGATGAAAGACAGCATACAGCATAAGTTGAATGTTGCCGCCGCGCGCGCCCACAACCAGATCCGTGCCTGAAACGGCCTGAACGAAACTTTCCCGAATCTGTGTTCTGAGCTTTTCAATGCCAAGCAACAGGGTTGTTGAAAGAGCTATGGAAAATACCACCAACAACAGCGTGCCCCGACGATTCCAGGCGCTTTTTCCGGCAAGAAACAGCAAATAGCAAAAGCGCGCCACTATTCGTCCTCCCCTGCCGCCGTATTCAGTTCCGGCAAGAACACCGCGGCGGAAAAATCCTCTGCGAGGCTTTGATCATGGCTGACAAAAAGCAGCGTGGAGCGCGTTTCCGCGCATT
This sequence comes from Desulfovibrio sp., assembly GCA_031270875.1. The sequence continues at coordinate 4,883 of JAISXC010000061.1, read as the reverse complement.
CTCTGAGCAACAATCGCAAAAAGGCTCTTCGCCTGTCCGCGTCAAGGGAAGATGTCGGCTCGTCGGCAATCAGGATGGACGGGCCGCCAATCAGCGCCCGCGCCGCCGCAACCCGTTGCTGCTGCCCCACGGACAATTGATTGACCTTTCTGTTCCAAAGCCTTGAAGACATATCCAGGCGTTCCAGCAGAGTCCGCGCGGCCAGCGCCGGGCTGCCGGCCTGCCCGCTGGCCCGGGCGTGGCGCAGAGAGGAAAAGTTGCAGGGAATCAGCACATTCTCAAGAATGGACAAATAGGGAATCAGATTGAATTGTTGGAAAATAAATCCTATGTGGTCGCCGCGGAAGGCATCCCGTTGCGCCCCGCTGAGGTCACTGAGGCATACTCCGTTGACGGAAACCCGACCCGATTGCGGCGTAAGTATGCCCGCAATCAGGCCGAGCAAAGTGCTTTTCCCGCTTCCGCTCGGCCCGGCTATAAAGATATGTTCCCCCGGCCGCACCCTGAAAAAAGGGATATTCAACACGGGTTGCCGCCTGTTGGGCCATAAAAACACCACATTATCCAAAAAAACGGCGGGAACGGGCAAATCTTTTTCTTTCGCCGGCCTGCCGGCATCCGACGAAGGTTCATGCCCAATCATGGCGCTACCATTTGGCAACATTTGATCGGGGAGCAAGTTTCGCCGCTCTCTGGCCTTTGGGAGTGGTCATCTGCATTTCGATTTTCTGCAGCCCGGGGAAAACCCTGAACATATCGACCTCAATGCGGTTCAATTTTTCAGGATGTCGGCAGACGAAGGATATTTCCGCGTCAAGATCGGCATGACTTTCTTCATCTTTCTTTTTGTCGCCAGGGGAATCCGTTTTCCTTTCCCCGCCCTTCGCGCCGGCCGCGGCGGGCTTTTCGGCCGGTGAGAACAGATCGTCGGTTATCGCTTCCGATTCCAGGGATACTTTTTCCAGGCGGCATTGGGCTTCGGCCGGAAAGACGAACAATGTATCGGCTTTTCGCATGGTTGTCGCCATATCGCGCAGTTCTTTTTTCTGCGCGTCGGTTTCAGGAGCATGCTCAAAAGAAATGAGACTGGCAAGCGGTGTTTCAAATTCAATTTCCACCTTTTGCCCTTCCAGACTCAGGTTGATGCGGGCTGTGCCGTGTTCATGGGCTTCATGGGCAAATGCCGGCGCTGCGGCCATAACCAGGCAGGCAATGGCGGCAGCGAATAACATACTTTTTTTCATGGCGATTTCCTTTTTCATTCAGTTTGGGGAGTCCCTCTGAAAAATGCAATGATATATTGTTGCATTTTTGTCAAGCTGTGAACAACATCGGCGGAAGCCCATGCCCTGAACAGCGTGCGGCCCGGAAGATGATCAGCGGAAAATGGGCACGGGCCTTGCCGCCGTCCGCAAACCCTTCATTCGCGAGAATGGCCTGCGCCGGGCGAATTCGGGATGGAAGGTCCCTCTTCCGCATACCCGCCATGCGCAAGCCCCGCCTTGAGCTGGCCGCAGGCGGCGTTGATATCCTGGCCCCTGCTTTTGCGCACCACGGCCGTGACGCGGCGCTTCCACAGACACCGCTCAAAGGCGAGAACCCTTTCCGGTTCGGGGGCCGTATAGGGAAGCCCTTCAACAGGATTATAGACGATGAGGTTGAGCTTGCCCCTGAGTTCGCCCACAAGGCGGGCCAGTTGCCGGGCATGCAGCGGGCTGTCGTTGACGCCGTTGATAAGCAGATATTCCAGGGTAATGCGCTCCCGCGTCTTGAGCGGATAGGCTCTGAGCGCCTCAATCAGGGCGGGGAGCGGCCAGCGCGCCGCGCCGGGCATGATTTTTTCGCGCAGGTCCTGGCTGGGCGCGTGCAGGGACACGGCAAGGTAGCACAGGCCGCTTTGACCGAGTTCCGGAAGGCCTCTTTCCAGGCCGCAGGTGGAGACAGTGACGCGACGTGGGGAAAAATTGAGCCCCTTGTCGCTGTTAAGGCATTGCAGGGCGCGCAGGACTTCTTCCAGATTGAGCAAAGGCTCGCCCATGCCCATAAAAACCAGATTGCGCAGCACGGGATGATCCGGACGCCCGTCGCCCAGGTGGGCGCGGGCCACCAGCACCTGCCCCAAAATTTCCCCCATGCGCATATTGCGCTCAAAACCAGCCTGCCCCGTAGCGCAAAAAGTGCAGCCCATGGCGCAGCCCACCTGGCAGGAGAGGCACTGCGTCCAGCGCCGCGCGCCCTCGCGGGAATCCGAGGGAATGAGCACTGTTTCGACCAGCGCGCCGTCGCGCAGACGCAGCAGCAATTTTGTCGTGCCGTCGCGGCTTTTTTGCACAAACCGCACTTCGGGCCAGCCGATGAAGGCGCGTTCGGCCAGCCTTGCGCGGCAGGCCATGGAAACATTGCTCATGTCCCCGAAATCGCGCGCCAGTTTCTGCCAAAGCCATTGCCAGACCTGCGTCGCCCGGAAGGCCGGCTCGCCCAGTTCCGTCCGCATCCAGGCGGTAAGCTCCGGCAGGGTGAGGTCAAGCAGATTGATCGCGGGGCCGGACATGGCGCAGTTTGCGATTTTGCAGACGCAGAAGAATAAAATCCGCCGGCTTGATGTCCCCGGGCACAGCCGTCAGGGGAAATTCCGCCCGGCCCATCATTTTGTGTCCCCCGGCCGTGCCCACATCGTGAAAACAGGCGTCCGCCAGTCGGCCCATATCCCGCCCGCCGTCGCCGCGGAAGATCACCACCACGGTTTTGTCCACAACGCCGCTCACGGCCACCCAGCGCAAATCCTGCACCTTGGTGAAAAAATCCGCTATTCCCACCAGCAGATCCGCGCCTTTGACATGGTGCAGGGAAGCGTAGACCCCGCCGCCCCGACAGTCTTTGAGGGAGCGGAATGCCTGGGAAAAAGCCGGCAGCCATCCGCGCAGATATTCGCTGCGGATGATGCGGCGCAGCAGATTGAGATCCGCGAAACGAAAAAGCCATTGCCAGGCACGCAAATCCTTGTCGCTGCCGCCCCGTTCGAAGGTGGCCGTGTCCGTGCGTATGCCGTACAGCAGCGCGGTGGCCAGGCGCGCGGTGGGGCGTATGCGCAAATTGTTGAGAAAATGCGTCATGATGGTGCTGGTGGCGCCGAAATCCGGGCGGATAAGGCAAAAAGCCTCCGGAGGGCTGGGTCGGGCGTCCTCCGGAGGCAAAGGATGATGGTCAATGACCAGCGAAAAGGGGATACCCTCAAAAAGTCTGTTGTGGCGCGGCTGGGAATCCACAATGGCAAAATGACTGAAAGACGCCGATTTTTCCGGAGTCCAGGCCTTCACCGGAATGCGCAGATCGCGGATCATGGCCAGATTGTCCGGCCGCGTCACCTCGTTGATGCGCGAAATTTCCATACTGTGCGCGTAGCTGTGCAAAATGCGCTTCAGAGCCAGAGCGCTGGCCAGCGCGTCCGGATCGGCGTTTATCAGTACGCACCAGCGGTCTGCCTTGCACAGGCCGCCGCGCCACTGTTTGAAGCGGGCTACATAATCGCTGATGCCCATGCCGACCGCCTGCCGCCTGTCAGTTTCCCCAGAACCGGGAGAGAAGCTTCCACGCCCCGCCAGTGAAAAATTTCCGCCAGATGGACCGGGTTGCCGGCGAAACGGGTCGCCAGATCCGCCGCCGTCGCGAACTGCCTTGGCGTCAGGGCCGTGAGGGGCAAATGCGCGTCCCTTCCGCCGGGCGCGCTCCAATGGACGAGATCGGCCGTTTCCGGCAAAACGGAAGACAGCAGGCGTTTCTGCCCGTACCCCAGAAGATGCCCCACGTCCAGACACAAACCGAAACCGTGCTCATGCAGGAAACCATCCCCCAGTTCCACAATGTCGCAATCGGAAAGGTTTTCGAGCAACAGGGGAACGTCGCTCCTTCTCCGCCAGACCCGCGCGAAATCCCGTAAAAGCCGCCGCTTGAAGGCCGGCGTCCCCTGCGGGGGATGAAGCACGGCGCATCTCGGGGCGAGAAAGGCCGCTCTGGCAAAAACCGCCAAAGCCCGCTCCGCCGTCTCGCGGGCCGCGCCGTCCTGGCCGGGCCGCGCCGGCCACGGCAGATCGCACGGCAGATGCACATGCCAGGAAAAGGACAATTCCGCCAATTCCGGCGGCATGTCGGCTTCAGTATAGGCCAGACAGGCGCGGCATTCAAAAAAACAAAGGGCGATCTCGTCCACGCGGCCGCTCAAAAAGCGCGCGTTTTCCGCCACGGTTCCGGGGAGAACACAGGAGGGCGCTGCAACGACGCGGGACGGGCCGGTATCCGATTTTGGCCTGAAATTCATCAGTCCCCGCTGACAGGGGCGGCCGCGCCCCGGGTTTTCCGGGCGCTGTTCCGGTTCCGCTGCGACAGCCGGCGGACGGAAACAAAAATCACAACAAACTCCTTACAGGCCAGCCTTCGGCCTTTGCGCATTCCTCGGTCCTGGATCCGCCCAGCACGCACACCGCCCCCTTGCGGGCCACTTCGGCGAGCACATCGGCAAATTCCCTGAAGTGCTTCGGCATGACCGCAAAAATCTCGTCGCGCGTCTTCTGCCTTTCCTCCTCCGTCAGCCCCGTCAGGTAACGGGCCAGAGAGCGCGCGCCCCTGGCGTCCGGCAGCATGTAAGCGTCCATATCGCCTATGGCACCCACCACGGCGCGGGAAAGCTCCCCGGAGTCCGGCGCGAGGCCGCGCAGATAGCCAGCCATTGAATCATACGCGGCAAGGGTTTCCCGCACATTGGGATCACGGTAGGAAGAAAACACCAGAACGCCGCTCAGCCTGTCAAGCGAGCAGGACGCGCCGTATGCCCCGCCGCGCACGCGCACGGTTTCCCAGAGCCGCCCCATGCGCAGATAGCGCAGAAT
>JAISXC010000034.1 GCA_031270875.1 Desulfovibrio sp. | reverse complement strand
ATGCCGACCTTTATGGTGTCTTCCGCCGCCGCCGCCCGTCCCGCAAGGCACAACAACCCCGTCATCAACAACAAAAAAATCTTTTTCAACATTTTTCCCCCCTGTGTGTAACAAATGGAACGCGCACGCAGACGCCGACCGGCGCCATGCCCACATTTCCGTCAAAGCAATTCTCATTCCAGCACATTAAAAATGTGGTAATTCGGCGTATTATATATTTCACTCCCATCTGTTCGGCCAACAACAAACAATTTTGTAGAAAAGGCAATGCCTTTTCAGACAAACATGTAACATGGCATCCGCGACCTGCCCCTGCGCGCTGCCGTAAATCCCACTCGACAAGAAGCTTGAAAGATTTTCCCCAAGGGGATAGAAATCGGAACAGTACATCATCAGCCATGACCGGAGCCCGACGTGAACACATTTCTCCACAGAGATTTCCTGAAAGAGAGCGATTTCACCCCAGAGGAACTCACCCTGCTGCTTGACCTCGCGGAAAAACTCAAACAACGCAGAAAAACGGGCAATGAGCCGAAATTTCTGAAAGAGAAAAACATTGTCCTGCTTTTTGAAAAGGATTCCACGCGCACCCGTTGCGCTTTTGAGGCCGCCGCGCACCATCAGGGGGCGAACGTCACCTGTCTCGGGCCGTCGGGATCGCAGATGGGCAAAAAAGAATCCATGCCCGACACGGCCCGCGTGCTCTCCCGCTTTTATGACGGCATTGAATATCGCGGCTTTGCCCAGTCCCGCGTGGAAGCCCTGGCCCGCTACGCCTCTGTTCCCGTATGGAACGGATTGACCAATGAATGGCACCCCACCCAGTTTCTGGCCGACATGCTGACCATGCGCGAGAGCTGTCCCAAGCCCCTGAACAGGCAGACCCTGGCCTATCTTGGCGACGCGCGGTACAACATGGGCAATTCCCTCATGATGGGTTCCGCCCTGCTCGGCCTGGATTTTCGTTCCGTCGCTCCCCGCGCCCTGTGGACGTGTGACGAGGTTTTCCTGGCGGCCCGCGAGACGGCCCGAAAAACCGGCGCCCGCATCACGCGCACGGAAAGCGTGGACCAGGGCGTCAGAGGCTGCGATTTTCTCTATACCGACGTATGGCTTTCCATGGGAGAGCCGGACGAAGCGTGGAAAGAACGCATTGCCCTGCTTCTTCCCTACCGCGTGGACACGGCGATGATGGAAAAAACGGGCAACTGCGACTGCAAGTTTCTCCACTGCCTGCCGAGTTTCCACAACCGCGACACGGAAGTCGGGGAAGACATCCACCGCCGTTTCGGCCTTGACTGCATGGAGGTGTCGGACGAGGTGTTTGAATCCCCCCGCAACGTGGCTTTTGAAGAGGCCGAGAACCGCCTTCACACCATCAAGGCCGTCATGGCGGCCACCCTCTCCGGGGAAGCGCCGGAGTTCGCTCGCGAGGGCTCTCCCGCCTGATATGGAAAGACAAAATGCCGGACGGACAAATGCCCCACATCATAATCGTCGGAGCCGGGCCGGGCGGATACGCGGCGGCTTTTCACGCCGCGCGCTCCGGAGCCCGCGTTACTCTTGTGGAAAAAAACCGGATGGGCGGCACATGCCTGCACGCCGGATGCATCCCCACAAAAACCATCCAGGCCTCGGCCCGCGCGCTGGAAACAGCCGGCCGGCTCGCCGAGTTCGGCATTGTTGCGGGCAACGCCCCCGCCTTTGCCGTGGACATGGCCGCTGTCATGGCGCGCAAGGAAAAAGTCAGGACAATCCTTCGCACCGGCCTGGAAAAAACCTGCGCGGGCCTCAAGGTGCGCCTTGTGCGCGGGCGGGCCGAGCTGCTGGCCGGCCCCAACGTGCTTGTGCGCACCGCCGGGGGAACGGAGCCGCTGTCCGGCGCAGCCGTCGTCCTCGCCACCGGCTCGCGGACATTGAACCTGCCCGCGCTGCCCGTTGACCACAAGCGCATACTCGACAGCGACGACATCCTGAACCTGACCCGTATCCCGCCCCGCCTGCTTGTCGTCGGCGGCGGCGTCATCGGCTGCGAGCTGGCCTTTGTTTTCAGGGCCTTCGGCGCCGGGGTAACCATTGTGGAAGCCCTGGACCGCCTTTTGCCCGTTGACGCGGTGGATGAGGAAGTGAGCCGTCTGCTCCTGCGCGAGGCCAAAAAACGCGGCATCGCCGTCCTGACGGGAAAAACGGTGCGAAATGCGGTTGTCGGAGAAAACGGGGTGCGATGCGCGATCGGCCCTTCCTCCTATGCGGGAGGGGCCGCTGGGCAAAGCGCGGAAATGGAGGCGGACGTCGTGCTGGTTGCTGCGGGAAGAACCCCGGATACCGAAGGGCTGAACCTTGAGGCGGCGGGCGTCGCCACCGACGCCAGGGGCTGGATTGTCGCGGACGCCGCCATGCGCACCTCCGCCGAAGACGTTTACGCCGTGGGCGACGCCCTGGGGCCGAGGCGCCCCATGCTGGCCCACACGGCAACGGCCGAGGGCCTGTGCGCCGCGGACAACTGCCTGGGCAAAAAGGCCGTCATGGATTACGGGGTCATCCCCTCGGCCATTTTTACCTCGCCTGAAATCGGCGTTGTGGGTCTGTCCGAAGCGCGGGCCGCCGGACAGGGAATCAGGGCGCGCTCAAGCCTGGTCCAGTACCGCGAACTGGGCAAATCCCACGCCACGGGAGAACTGCCGGGTTTTTTCAAGCTTGTCTGCGAGGAAGGGAGCGGCAGGGTGCTGGGAGCCCACATCATCGGCGCGCACGCCGCCGACATCGTGGCCGAGGCGGCCCTGGCGGCGCGATGCGGGCTTGCGGCCGCGGACATCGCCCGTACCGTCCATGCCCATCCCACCCTGGCCGAAGGCCTGCACGAGGCCGCGCGGGCCTGGCTCTCCGGCGGCCGGCAGGCCGGATGCGGTTGATTTGTGGGCTGGAGCAAATTAACATTGAAAATGTATAATTTGCTCTGCAAGGATTTGCAAGCAAATCCTTGCCGCGAGATTATCACAAGACAAATTCACTTCGCCGTCAAGCGACAATCTCAAGCGTAAAATGCTATAGCGGAAAGCAGACCGGGAGTGACGCTGACAAAACCGGAGCGTTTCACACTCGAAATGCAAGCGTAATCCGCCCTATGTCGCCATGCCTTCGGTTTCCCGTATCACTTCCAGGATGGCGGGCAGGGCGCGGATGGTTTCTATGAGGTTGTAGAGCTGCGCGGCGTCCCGCACCTCCACCGTGAAGCGCAGACGCGCGCGGCCGTCAACCAGCTGATCCAGCTCAAGGGCGGAGATGTTGACCATGTTCTGGGCGAAAATCCTCGTCACATCGGCCAGAACGCCGTGCTCGTTTTTCGCGATCACAAAGATGCCGGCTTCGTAGGGTTTTTCCGCCGCGCCGCTCCAATGGACGGATATCAGCCGTTCCGGCTCCATATTGGGCACATTGGGGCAGTCCGCCCGGTGAACGCTCAGGCCCATGCCGTGGGAAATATAGCCGATAATCGGGTCTCCCGGCACGGGGTTGCAGCATTTGGCGAAGCGCGTCAGCACGCCGTCCACGCCGGCGATGTCCACGCCGCCGTCCTTGCGGGGCTCCTCCCTGCGTTCCTTGCCCTGCGGCGGAGGCTGCTGGCCGACATCCTCGGGATGCAGCGCGGCGTAAAGGCGGTTCAAAACGCGGCGCGGCGTCAGGTTGCCGTAGCCCACTGCGGCGAACATTTCGTCAACGCCGTCAAAGTTCAGATCCTGGGCCACAAGGAGAAGGTGCCCGATTTTCTGGGCCTTGGCCACGTTCAGGCTGACCTTGCGCCCTTCCTTTTCCAGCATTTCCCGGCCGAGCTCCCTGGCCCGCTCCCG
>JAISXC010000025.1 GCA_031270875.1 Desulfovibrio sp. | reverse complement strand
ATTGACGACGACGTCGTGCTTGTCGACGTGAATTTCAAATCCGAAGGGCAGATCCCGGCGGCGGAGTTTCGCGATGCCGCGGGCGACATCACCGTCAAGGTGGGCGACAAAGTGGACGTGTACGTTCAGAAGAAAAACGAGCAGGACGGCACGATCACCCTCTCCTTTGAGAAGGCCAAGCGCATGCAGGTCTTTGACCAGCTTGAGGAAGTGCTGGAAAACAACAGTGTCATCACCGGACTTATCATGCGCCGCATCAAGGGCGGCTATACAGTGGACATCAGCGGCGTGGAAGCCTTTTTGCCCGGTTCCCATGTGGATTTGCGCCCAGTGCCGGACATGGACGCGCTCGTCAACCAGGAATTTGAATTCCGCGTGCTCAAAATCAACCGTCGGCGGAGCAATGTCATTGTTTCCCGGCGCGTTCTGCTTGAAGAGGAGAGGGATTCAAAGCGGCAGGATCTGCTCCGCACCCTGGAGGAAGGGCAGACCGTCGCGGGCAAGGCCAAAAACATTACGGAATACGGCGTCTTTGTGGATCTGGGCGGCCTGGACGGCCTTTTGCACATCACCGACATAAGCTGGAAACGCATACGCCATCCCAAGGAAGTCATCTCCGTGGGGCAGGAACTCACCCTGAAAATCCTCTCCTTCGACAGGGACAACAACAAGGTTTCCCTAGGTCTGAAGCAGCTTGTGCCGGATCCCTGGCAGGACATTTCCACCCGCTTTGCCGACGGAACGCGCTGCTCGGGCAAGGTCACCAATCTTGTGGATTACGGCGTTTTTGTGGAACTGGAGCCGGGCGTCGAGGGTCTGGTGCATATTTCCGAAATGTCCTGGACGCGCAAGCTCCGCCATCCCTCCCAAATGGTTCACCCCGGCGATGTGGTTGACGTGGTCGTTCTGGGCGTGGACGCCGACAAAAAACGCATCAGCCTGGGCATGAAGCAGGTGCGTCCCAATCCCTGGGAAATGGTGGCGGAAAAATATCCCGAAGGCACCGTTCTTGAGGGGGTTATCAAAAACATCACTGAATTCGGCATGTTTGTGGGCATTGAGGACGGCATTGACGGCCTTATCCACGTCTCCGACATTTCCTGGACCAAAAAAATCCGCCATCCCAACGAAGTGTACAAGGTGGGCGACACTGTGCAGGCAAAGGTGCTTACCGTTGACCAGGAGAACGAAAAATTCACTCTGGGCGTCAAACAGCTTGTGCCGGATCCGTGGAGCCATGTGCCTTCCACCTATCCCGTGGGCTGTTCCGTCAAGGGCACGATCACCAATGTGACGGATTTCGGCCTCTTTGTGGAAGTTGAGGAAGGCATTGAAGGCCTTGTGCATGTTTCGGAGCTTTGCGGCAAAAAAGGCAAGCCTTCGCTGGAAGTCTACAAGGAAGGCCAGGAAATTCAGGCAAAGGTCATCTACGTCAGCGCCGAGGAGCGGCGGCTGGGGCTTTCCATCAAGCAGATCAAGGATGAGGAGGAGCGCCGCAAACCGGCCTACGCTCCCGCTCAGGAAGCCGGACAGAACCTCGGAGACCTGCTCAAGCAGAAAATGGAAGAAAACGGAAGCGCCTGACCACGATTCGCGGATATTTTGAAAGGCGGCCATCGGCCGCCTTTTTCTCATATCAGGGGGCACAAGGCATGAAACCCTTCCGCTTCATACCGCAACTTGACGACGAACAGATGCGTTCCGCGCAGCTTGAGGGTTTGCGCTATACCTTGGCCCAGGCGGCCAGAAGCCCCCAGTACCGCGCCAAACTGGACGCCTGCGGCGCGCGGGCGGAGGACGTTTCAAGCCTTGACGATTTGCGCCTCCTGCCCACTGTGGACGCGGAAGACCTGCGCGAGGGCTATCCCTTTCCCCTGCTCTGCGTGCCCGAAAAAGAGGTGATACGCATTCACGCTTCCAGCGGCACCACGGGCAGGCGCAAAATTCTGGCCTATACGCGGCGAGACGTGGAGATGTTTTCCACCCAGATGGCCCGCTGCTTTGAACTGGCAGGGCTTACGGAAGAAGACCGCATGCAGGTGGCCGTGGGCTACGGCTTGTGGACGGCCGGCGCCGGTTTTCAGGGAGGCAGCGAGATGCTGGGCATGCTGACCATACCCGTGGGTCCCGGCAACTTGGAAATGCATCTTCAGCTTTTGCGGGACGCGGGGGCCACCTGTTTCGGCGCCACCGCTTCAATGGCCCTGTTGCTGGCCGAAGAGGTGGAGCGCGCCGGCCTGCGCGGCGAACTGCGCCTCAAAAAAGTGATATGCGGGGCTGAGGCGCGCAGTGAAAAAATGCGCCTGGCCATTGAGGACAAACTCGGCCTTGAGGCCAGCTTTGACATAGGCGGCATGACGGAGATGTACGGCCCCGGCACGGCCATCGACTGTGCGGCCCACGCGGGCCTGCACTACTGGGCCGATCTTTTCATCATCGAAGTGCTTGACCCTGAGACACTTGAGCCCGTGGACGAAGGCAAAACAGGGGAAATGGTGGTCACAAGCCTGCGCAAGGAGGCAGTGCCCCTGCTGCGCTACCGCACTCACGACCTGACGCGCCTTTTGCCCGGGCGCTGCCCCTGCGGCCTCAACATGCCCCGCCACGACAAAATCCTCGGACGTTCGGACGACATGATCATTCACCGCGGCGTTAACATCTACCCCGGACAGGTTATGGAAATCATAGGAGATTTCAAGGAACTGGGCGGAGAATACCAGATGGAGCTCACGCGGGACGAGCACGCGCTGGATCATCTGCTGCTCACTGTTGAACGCGCGCGGGGGAGCGGCGGCGCGGAAGACGCCGGACTTGTCACGGCGCTGGAGCGGCGGCTGCGCAAAACCCTGCTGACCCGTGTGGATGTGCGCCTGACGGACTATGCCTCGTTGCCGCGTACCTTCGGCAAAGCCAAACGCATTGTGGACAAGAGGTAATCATGTCCTGGCCGGGCACCATGCGCGTGGGCGCGGACGACGCCTCCGTGGAGGTGCTGGATCAACGCCTGCTGCCCCACGGCGAGGCCTGGCTCACCCTGCGCACCCTTGCGGAGGCCCGCGCCGCCATAACCGGCATGGCGGTGCGCGGCGCGGGCCTCATCGGCAATGTGGCCGCCTACGGCATGTGGCTGGCCGCCCTTGAAACCGTCGATGATTTTTCCGTCCAGGGAGATGCCGCCGCATTTCTGGCGGCCATGCGCCGCGCGGCGGAAAGCCTCAAGACCGCGCGCCCCACGGCGGGCAATCTTGCCTGGGCCGTTGAAAGGCAACTTGCCGCCCTGGAGAGGGCCGGGACGGCGCGGGACGCCATCCTCTGTCTGCGCAGCGCGGCGGATGCTCTGGCCCGAAGCGAAGCCGAGGCCTGCCGCGGCATAGGCCGGCACGGCAGGCCGATCATTGAGGCTCTGGCCCGGCCCGGCGCGCCGGTGAACATTCTTACCCATTGCAATGCCGGCAAGCTGGCCTTTGTGGACTGGGGTTCGGCCCTTGCGCCTGTTTACGCGGCTCACGAGGCGGGCATTGCCCTGCATGTCTGGGTGGACGAAACCCGTCCCCGCAACCAGGGCGCGCAGCTCACCGCCTGGGAACTGGCCGCGGGCGGCGTTCCCCACAGCCTCATAGCGGACAACGCGGGCGGGCATCTCATGCGGCGCGGTCTGGTGGACATGGTAATTGTGGGCGCGGACAGGGTGACGCGCCGGGGCGATGTGGCCAACAAAATAGGCACCTATCTGAAAGCCCTGGCCGCGCGGGACAACAACATCCCCTTTTATGTGGCCCTGCCGTCCTCCACCTTTGACCTCGCCCTTTTGAGCGGGGACGACATCCCCATAGAGGAGCGCGACGGCGAGGAGGTGCGCCGCGTAAGCGGCAAAACGCGCGACGGGGAAATTGTCGAGGTCCTGATCTGTCCCGAGGCGACGCCGGCCCGCAACTGGGCCTTTGACGTCACCCCGGCCGCGCTCGTCACCGCGTTTGTTTGCGAATGCGGCGTCTGCAAGGCGGACGAGGCTGCCATTGCCGCCATGCTGGGCGGGGCGGTCCGCTGAGCGGGACCGCCGGACCTGCAAAACCCATGAATGGGGAGAATACCATGAAGGCCGGGAAAATAGGCATTATCGGCGGAAGCGGGTTTTCCGGCAAAGACCTGTTTACGGCGCAACGGGAAATCGCGGCCGTGACGCCCTGGGGCGCGCCCTCGGGCGCGCTGCATGAGGGGAACCTTGACGGCGTTCCCGTGGTTCAACTTTCGCGCCACGGGCGCGCCCATGTCCTGCCGCCCTCGCAGGTGAATTTCCGCGCCAATCTGCAGGCCCTCAAAGACGCCGGATGCCGCTGCGTCCTGGCCAGCTCCGCCGTCGGTTCCCTGCGGCGGGAAATAGGGCGCGGCCACTGCGTCATACCGGATCAGTTCATTGACTTCACCCGGCAACGCAAAATGACGTTTTTTGAGAGCTTTGAGCCGGGCGACGCGCGCCACACGGCCATGGCGGAACCCTTTGACGCGGCCCTGCGCGCGGTGCTGCATGAACAGGTCCTGCGTCTGGGGCTGCCCTGCCACAAAACCGGCACCGTGGTGACCATTGAGGGCCCGCGCTTTTCCACCCGCGCGGAATCGCGCATGTTCCGTCTTTGGGGCGGGGACATCATCAACATGACCACGGCCACGGAGGCCGCCCTTGCCAATGAGCTTGGCCTGCCCTATGCCGTTATCGCCATGAGCACGGATTACGACGCCTGGAACGAGGAGGAGGATCCGGTTTCCTGGGAGCAGGTGCTGGAAGTGTTCAGGGAAAACGCGGGCAGGGTCATGGATATCATTCTGGCCGCCGTGCCCCGCGCGGCGGAACTGTATTGCTGATGCGGCCTCCGCATCCTTTTGTCATGAGGCGCAAAGGCCCGCGTAGGGGCACCAGGAGCAGTGCCCGTCCGGGCGGGCGGCAAAAACAGTCGCCCGCGCAAGGTGGGTGAGCGCCAGGACGAGCGCGAGGCGGCACCGGCCATGCGCGGCGGCAAGCTCAGCGCCGTTCAGCCCCTCGAACAGGGATTCTTCCCTGCCGTCCCTGCCCAGAGGCACAATGCAGGCTCCGCCCGCGGCAAGCCCCGCCACCTCAAGCATGACCAGATAACAGGGCAGTTGCAGGCTGGGCAAACGCGGACGCATCTCGTCCATCAGGGTGTCCAGGTCGCCGCCGGCCTCCGCGCCGGCGGTTTTCCTCCCGCACTGCGCCGAAACGCGGTCGAAAAACGCGCTGTCGGTCCACAGGCTGCCGTCCGGCGGCCGGGGATTTCCGGTTTTGTAATCCAGCACCCAGAGCGG
>JAISXC010000012.1 GCA_031270875.1 Desulfovibrio sp. | reverse complement strand
CACAATCTTTGCTTTGCGGCCGGCGTCATGACCCTTTTCACGGCTCTTGCGCTGATTCTCGGGCTTGCCAACCTGATGTGGGGACAATTGTATCAGAATCAGACAATTCTGCTCATCCTGCTCGTTATTGTCTTTTTGCTGGGTCTTTCCATGTTGGGGGTGTTTACCCTTCCGGTCATTGATTTCAAATTCGCCGCGAAAATGCGCAGACCGCGCCTGCAGTTCTATTTCAACGGTCTCCTCTCCACATTTCTGGCGACCCCCTGCAGCGGGCCATTGCTCGGCGGCGTTTTGGGCTGGGCCTTTACCCAGACTCTGCCGGTGCTTGTCATTGTATTCTGGTCCGTGGGGCTTGGCATGTCCCTGCCCTATCTTCTTTTGTGCGTCCGGCCCGGCATAACGCAAATCCTGCCGAAACCCGGGCCCTGGATGCTTCTCTTTGAACGCGTCGTCGGTTTTCTGCTTCTCGGCACAACATTGTATCTTCTTTCGATCCTGCCGGCGGAGAAACATCTTCAGGTATTGTGCGCGCTCCTTCTGGTGGCTTTCTGCGCCTGGCTCTGGGGACAGCACGGCGATGGAACAGCCTCGGCACTCCGCCGCGCGGCGGCCGGCGCAATCTGCCTTGTTGTTCCGGTCGTCATTGCGTTCTCCGTGTCGCGGCCGGCAACTCCGCCGCCGCAATGGCGTTCGTTCACTCCTGAATATTTTTCCGCGCAACTGGGGAAAAAAAACATGTTGCTGGAATTTACCGCCGACTGGTGTCCCAACTGCAAATTTCTGGAGGCCACGGTCCTGACGGATGAAAATCTGAAAGAGTGGCAACGCCGCTATAATATGGAGTTTATCCGTGCGGACATCACAAGCGGCAATTCTTATGCGACCCGGCTTCTGGAAGCGCTGGGCAGCAAAAGCATTCCTCTGGCGGCGCTCTTTCCGACAGGCGAGAACGCTTCTTCCCCGTTGGTGCTGCGGGATATGTATACCGCGCGGCACATTGAGAAAAATATGAACAGGATTTTTACCGAGACGCGACAATGAGACTCAGCCGCAATTTTTCAGGCCGCGGCTATGGCTCTTTACGGATTTGCCGATAAGGCGTAGTATGGTGCAGGAAAGTTTTGCGCTGTCAGAACGGGGTAACGCTGTAGAAATTTTTCATCCTGAAACATGCGGGCAAAAATTTCCTGACCGTTGCAGACGAGTCGCGATCAGGACGGTTTCGCTTTGAAACCGCTCTGGCGACCGCGTGGATAATCTCAAAATTACAATGCCCTATGGAGTGCGTATGGACCCAACCCAGAAAAGACAGGACGACGAACTTCTCCAACTGGTCACGTTCAGCATCGGCGAAGAGGAATTTGGGGTCAACATTCTCAAGGTGCAGGAAATCATACGTACCATGGAAATCACCAAGGTTCCCCGGGCACCGGAGTTTGTCGAAGGCGTCATCAATCTGCGCGGCAAGGTGATACCGATCATTGACCTGCGCCGCCGTTTCGGACTGATGCCGAAAGCGCACGACAAGAACACGCGTATTATCGTGATTGAAATCAACAACATCATTGTTGGTTTTGTGGTGGACGCGGTTTCCGAAGTGCTCCGCATTCCCGCAAGCACAGTGGAGCCGCCGCCGCCCGTCGTCGCCGGCGTGGATTCCGATTACATCAGCGGCGTCGGCAAATTGCAGGATCGCCTTTTGATCATGCTGGATCTGGACAGACTTCTTTCCAGCGGCGATATGGAATTGCTGGGCACGATGTAAACTCCGGCGTCGTCTTTTCGGGTTCCCGGTCTTCGGGCGCCCCGGGGAAACGACGCCTGTAAAAGCGAAATGCGACATCAGAGTCTTCCCCTGGTGCGCCTTTCCCCTTGCGGAAAAGGCTACACGCGCGATCTCGACAAGGCCGTGGCTCCGGACCGGACCATACGCCGTGTGCGGGAACGCCTCGCCGCCGTCAATCTGGACATACTTGCCGAAACCAGACGAATTGACGTCGGCCGCCTCGGCATACCCGTATATTTGAGCGTTTGCGGCGCGGACGCCCGCAGGATCATGCCCACGCGCAAACAAATGGGCAAGGGTTCCTCGCCGGAGCAGGCCCAGGCTTCCGCGCTTATGGAACTTATGGAGCGCTATGCCTTTTTCAGCTTCTGGAATGAAAGGCCGCACACGGAACGTCTGACATGGAGCGAGGCGGCTTTCCGCTTCAATGAGGACATGCTGCCGATTTCGGCCATGCTGCGTTCCGTGGACGACACGCTGGATCCGGAACCCGCGCGCCGCGTGCTTGACCTTACGCCCTGGCTTTTTTACCCGGCGACGCATCTGCGCGGCGAACGCATTACCTGGCTGCCGCTGGACTGGTTCAAGCTGCTCGGCGAGTTCAACGGCACATCCGCAGGGAATACGCCGGAAGAATCCCTGTTGCAGGGCATAAGCGAACTTGTGGAGCGTCATGTCTGCTGTCTTGTCGACCGCGGTCGCGGCCAAACGCCGACAATCGACGCGAGGGGCTGTGCCGATCCCTCCCTTGAAACCCTCCTGTCCGCTTTTGAACAAAACGGCGTGCGGCTGATTCTCAAGGATTTTTCTCTGGGTATGCCGTTGCCCACCGTGGGCGCCGTCGCATGGGATCCCGCCACATTCCCTGAACGCTCGGAAATCGTTTTTACGGCGGGCACGGCCGCCACGCCGGCCAAAGCGGCCATACGGGCCATAACCGAAGTCGCGCAGCTCGCCGGCGACTTTTGCACCGGAGCCTGCTATGAAGCTTCGGGGCTGCCGAAATTTTCCGCTCTTGAAGACGCCGAATGGCTCCTGCGGGGTCCGGCGATACCGCTTTCGCAACTGCCGAGCGTGGAGAATTCCGACATCCGCGAAGAACTTCTGGCGGCCCTGCGCGGTCTTGCCCCTCTGGAAGCCTATGCCGTGGAAACGACGCACCCGCGGATCGGAATCCCCGCCCACTACTGCGTTGTCCCCGGACTCGCCTTCCGCGAGCGTGACCGCAACCAGAGTCTGGGGCTTTTTGTCGGGCGCAAGCTGACCGAACAAGGCACGGAGAACGAAGCTGCCGCCGGCTTCAAAGTGCTTGCGGAATGCTATCCCGGAGCCCATTTCCTGCCGTTCTTCAGGGGGATGCTGGCCATGCGCCTCCGGCGGTTCAACGCGGCGCGCGAGCAGTTTCTCAAGGCGCTGCCCGCGCAGCCCGATGCGGATTCCGCCGCCTTGGCGGCATTCTACGCAGGCTATGTCGATACTCTGGAGAACCGTTGGCAAGACGCGCTGCCCATGCTTGAGAAGGCGTTTCAGCTTTGTCCCGATATGAAGGAATACGCCAATCTGCTCGGCGTGGCCTATTTCAGGACGCGCAGTTATGACGAGGCGGCGCGGGCGTTTGCGGCGGCGCTCAGAATTGACAAAGGCTCCGTGATGGATATCGCCAATCTGGGTCTGTGCCGAAAATTTTTGGGAGAAAAAGAAGAGGCGGTCCGCCTGTTGCGCGCCGCCCTGGAAATTGACCCGTCGCTTGCATTCGCGCGGGAACATCTTGAGCAGTTGACAGGGGTATGAGCCGCCCCGCCTCAGCTCCAGACAAGGGCGACCCATCCCTCGTCATGAATGCGCCCCGCCTCTTGCAGACCTTCCGCCCTGTATGCCGCTTCCACTTCGTCAGCCTGGTTTTCAAGTATGCCGGAAAGTATCAGGCATCCGTCCCCGGCAAGGATTCCGGCGAGCGCGGGAGCGAATTCCACCAAGGGACCGGCCAGAATATTGGCGAGTATCACGCCGTAAGCCCCATCGACGGCATACTCCGCCGCGAGCTCCGGGCCGCCGTTACGCACTTCAAAATTTTCAGCCCTGTTGAGCCGTTTGTTTTCCAGGGCATTCTCCACGGCAAGCTGGTCAATATCCAAAGCAAGTCCGGCAAGGCCGCTTCTGGAACAGGCTATGGCCAGCACCCCCGATCCGGTGCCGAGATCCAGAAATTTCCGACCGGGCCGTATGCGCCCTGAATCCAGCAAATCGCTCAAAGCGCGCAGGCAAAGGACGGTTGTGGCATGATGCCCGGTGCCGAAAGCGCTCTTTGGATCAATAATGATCGGCGTTCTATTTGAAAAATCCTGATGTCGCGCCAGCCACGGCGGCAAAACCACAAAACGGGTTCCGCACGCCACGGGGGTAAAATACTCCCGCCAGGCGGAAAGCCAATCCCGTCCCTCCAGTTCCGCCAGACGGCAGATGAGGCCGGGCATGCTCTCCTGAACGGCGTTTCGCACCTTCAGAACATATCCGGCATGTTCGCTGCAGATGCGAAAGAGCGTTTCGGCGTCGGAAACATCCTGTTCTTCCCATCCGTGGGGGGCATGCAAGGCCAAAAATCCGCTGAGCAGCTCGGCATCCCTGCCGGCGGGCGCTGATATCTCCAGACAAAAACAGGATTTCATGTTCATTGCAGTAGCGCCGGTGGCCCGGCCTGTCAAGTCGTTCCGGCGTCCGGGCGGCAACAGGCTTGTTTTGGGAGGGGAAATCCTGTACTTTGTCCTTCCCCCAACCACAGATACCGGAAAGAACAGGACATGACCATGCTGCTCGAATGGGTTCCCGCTCTCATTGTGGTGATGATCGGCATGATTTTCTGCCTTCGCATGTTGAGGCGCGGCCTCGGCACGCTGGAACAGACCAGAATGCGTCATTATGAAGACATTCGCGCCGGGGAACAGCGTCTTCTGGACGATGCGAAAAATATTTCCCGGAGCGAACATCTTCGCCTGGCCCATGCCGCCATAGCCGATTTGCTGCATCTGGAGGGCGATCGCGCGGGATTTTCGCTCAGCGCACAAGGTTCAGCGCTGTTGGTGAATACGCCGGACGGCGTCCTGCGCATAACTCTTGACATGCGTGAACGAACCTTGCACCACACGCGCAGGGTATTGCGCGGCAAGGAGTGCTGGCTGTTGAGCGGTGTCGGCTGTGAAGAGAAATTCGCCGACCTGGCCGGGCTGATGCGCAACCTGACAGCATACCTGCGCGGCGAAAAGCGCGCCGGAACAGTACCGGCGACATTTTTACGGCGTGCGCCGGACCGCGGCCCGGACAACGCTCTCAAATCATAAGTCACTTCAGGAATGTCTCCCTGAACCACGGCGGGACCGCAACCGGCTTGCCTCCCCTGTCGACGAATGCGTGCTGCGTCATTCCTTCGGCCAGAAGTTGCGTCTTGTCCTGGGCCCATATCTCGTATACAAAGCGCAGAGACGCGCGCTTCCATTCACTGACGCCCGCGCGGACATGCAACAGGTCATCATAGCGGGCCGGCGCGCGATAGCGGCACTGAGCCTCGCGTACCGGCAGAAAAATGCCCCGTTGCTCCACAACGCTGTAGCTCATGCCGTACTGGCGGGTATATTCGTTGCGGGCCCGCTCAAAAAGGTGCAGATATTCAGCGTAGTACAACACGCCCATCGTGTCGGTTTCCCCATAGGACACACGATGGGGGAGCCAGATATCAGGAACGGGAAAATCATGCACGAACGGACACCTGTCTTGACCGCGCCGCGTCAGGCGCGATTTTCGAAAAGCAACGACCCGGATGACGCTTTGCCCGGCCTGAAAGGGCGAATCCGGAACCGCGTGAAGCGGGGCGGAGCGGCAAAGTCTTCCGCGCTGCCCGTCCTGCTTTTGTTCTGCCTCTGCCTTTTCGCCTGCGCGAAAAAAACGCCGGAGAAAGGCATTCAGCCCTTTGGCCCGCTTGTCGCTTTTGAAAGCCCCGATTTTTTTGTCGGCAATCTTGCCCCGGGCAACCAAAACCTGAAAAGCTGGATGGATATCGCCCCCACCCTGCGCAAATCCCTGCTTTATGTCAAGGGAAAAGCCGGCGATGCCGTTGCCGTGCAACGCCCCGGGCTGACATTGACCTACGGCGATCTTGCCCGCACGTTGACCCGCCTGCGGGAACTGCTGCCCTTGCTGGATGCCGAACCCCGGCTTTTTTTGCTGCATTTCCGCTGGATTGAACTGAGTGGAGGAATCAGCTATTCCGGATATTACGAACCGACGGTGCGGGCAAGCCGGACGCGCACCGCCGGCTACCCGCAGGCCATTTACTATTGTCCGCCCGAATTGAAGAACCGGCGTCGCCGCGGCGGTTTTTACAATCGCCGGACCATAGAGGAAAAACAGGTTCTTGCCGGCAGAGGGCTTGAACTTGCCTGGGTTGCGGATCCCGTCGATTCCTTCTTCCTGGAGATTCAGGGCTCCGGTCGTCTGCTTTTTGAGGACGGCACGCAGATCTACGTCAATTATGACTGCCAGAACGGCCACAAATACAAAAGTTCCGGGAAAATAATGCGGGAAAAGGGCCTGTTGGAGCGCGGCGACATTCATGAGCAACGCGCATGGTTCGGGAAAAACCCGGACAGGGTGCGCGAAATCTTGAATGACAATCCGAGTTACGTTTTTTTCCGCCTCGGCGACCGCGGCCCCCTTGGCGCCATGGGGCACGAGGTTGACGCCTGGCTGTCTCTTGCCACGTCGAGGAACCATATTCCCCTCGGGGCTGTCGTCGCCTACGGCGTGAATGCGCCCGATCAGCGGCATGGCCGCGTGCCGTTGCGCGGCATAGGCTTCGCCCAGGATGTCGGTGGAGCCATCAAGGGCAACAGGATAGACATTTTTTGCGGCTCCGGCGAAAGAGCCGATTATGTCGCCAGCTATCTGGATGACAAAGGTCCTGCCTGGGTGTTGGTGGCGAAATGAACTCAGAGCAATTTCACTTTGGAATCGCTCTGGTGGCCGCGTGCACGGACGACCGCCGCGAAAGGGAAAGCGCAATTTATTTGCGGATGAAAAATTTCCGAATCATGTTCAACCGCGGGATTGAACCGCCCTGAAATCAAGCCTCCTGCCTCTTTTCAGCCGTCTGCCCTTGTTGTATGGTATGCGCGCGGCGTTTTCCGGAAGGTGCGGGCGCAAAGCTCGCGGGTTCCCGACGGCGCGGCGCGAAGCCTTTCTGCGGAGGCGGGAATGAAAATGGTTGTCCTCGGCAATCAGGCCGGGGCGTTTGTCAATTTCTGGACCGTGCTGTTGAGGCATGTCCTTGATGCCGGGCATGAGGTCGTCTGCGCCGTGCCGGACGGAGACGGGCGGGCCAATGCGGCCTTGGCGCGCCTCGGCGCGCGCCTTGTTCATTACAGGCTGGACCGCAAGGGCGTAAATCCCCTGCGGGATATGCG
>JAISXC010000010.1 GCA_031270875.1 Desulfovibrio sp. | reverse complement strand
TTGGGTTTGTTTTGCATCGCCAACGCGCTGAAGCCCGAATCCAGGATACCTCCGGCGTACTTTACGATTCCTCTAGTTGTCGATGTGGCCTGGGCGCTTCTGAGTTCTTTTTCTCTCTCCGGTGCCGCGCGCAAACTGCGCATGGCAAAAGTCGCTGTCGTTCTTTGCGTCATCCTGTTTATTTTCACCGCGCCGCGTTACAGCGGCGTTGTCATCGGCATACTGATCGGGATTTTCCTGATGCTTGACGCCTCCTTGCGGGGAGTCGGCGCTTGGGTCATCCATTTTGACGGTTGGCGGCGATCTCTTGTTTTTGCCGTTGTCGAGTTCTGCTTCGGGCTCTGGTCGCTGGTGCCCTGGCCGACCCATTGGGAAGGGGCCGTGGGCGTCGATGTGGGAACCTTGCTGGTGCTTTCGGCCACCGGCGTATGCGGTCTGGCTCGGAGGATCCGCACTCTGCCCCGGGACATGCCCATCCTGACTGCCATGAGCCGTGGCTGGGGCAACGCAACGCGACTGTACGGCCGGGGCGCGTCCGCTGCCATGTCGGCGGCCGGGGAGGGCGGCACGGTCATAGTTCATGTGTGGACCCCGACGTCCGGATTGGTTCCCATTAACCGCGCCATTAGCCGTTATATCGCGGCTCCTGACGGAAAGGGCGTCATTTCCAGCGGCCATGCCGCGCTTGAGCTGGGTGAAGATGTGTATATAAGCCATTATCCGGCTGCGGAGATTGATCGCACGGTGAGCGAATTCACGAGTATTCTGCGGGCTACGTCGGACAACGACGTGGACGGCCTGTTCCAGTCGAGCTACTCACAGGAGAGCGCGGACTGGTGCCCGTCGACCATGCAGGTCCGGTTGCCGGGTCTGAACGTCCAGGCCGTCAGGGAGTTCTGGGCGGCATACCGGACTGACGCCACCTATAATCTGACCAACAGAAACTGCTCCAGCGTCGTGGTAAAAGCGCTTGATATCGGACTTGACGGGCTTTTTGAAAAAGAAATGTCCGTTGTGTTTTTTGTGCGCTTTATACTTACTTCCGAATTTCGCATAGCGGGTTTCATACGTCACAGGGCGGCGGCCACGGCATGGACCCCTGGCCTCGTACTGGATTACGCAAGAGCCCTTTCACATATTCTCGCCATGGAGAAGGAAACGCTGCTCCGCGAAGACTGGGAAGGGGATGCGGGATGACCGCGGGACACGTTTTTTCTCGGTGCGGCTTACCCTTGTGACGCCTGACGGACCTTGATCATGACGCAGCATGGTAATGACGGAAGCTCTTTTTATCGGCTTCTCTCCTGCGCGGCTGTTGTCGGCACCGCGGCGGTTTTCGGCCTGACATACAGCCTGAGCGCTGCGCTGATAGCATTGGATCTTGCCGAAATGGGCTTGGGCGAGGGGCTGATCGGCGCCAACGCCGCCATGCATGCCGTAGGCGTCCTTGCCATGGCATTTCTGCTGCCGGGAATCACCGCTTTTTTCGGCATGCGCCGGACAATGGTCGGGGCCCTTTTCTGCGCCGCCGCCCTCATGACGCTTTTTCCAGCCATGCCCCATTTCTGGCTGTGGTTCCCATTGCGTATTCTGCTCGGCGCGGCCTCGGAAACCTTGTTCGTGCTGTCGGAGACATGGCTCAATGCATTGAGTCTGGAGCAAACACGGGCAAGAGTTATGGGCATATATACAGCGGCCATGTCCGTAGGTTTTGCCCTGGGACCTCTGCTGTTATCCTTTGTGGGCACCGACGGGTTCACCCCGTATTTGACAGGTTCGACCTTGGCCGTCCTGGCCGCGCTCTTCGTCATGTCACCCAGGGTATTTGCTCCGAACATTGAAAAACCGGAGCATAGCCATCCTCTGCACTTCATGCGTCTGGCTCCCCTTGCCTTGGCCGCGACATCGCTTAATGCGGCCATTGAAACGTCTGGTCTGACTTTTCTCACGCTTTACGCGCTGTCCCTGGGCTGGCAGGAGGCACAGGCCACCCAGCTCATGACCTGTATGATGCTGGGCGCCATTATTCTGCAACTGCCCATCGGCTGGCTGGGTGATAAGGTAAACCGCAGGCGCATGGTCATCATCCTGTCTGTTCTGTCTGCCTTCGGGGCATTACTGTGGCCGCTGGCCCTGCAGAATCCTTTGACCACCTATGGCCTGCTTTTTGTTTGGGGAGGCGTCTTCGTCGGTATTTACACCATGATGTTGACGATCGTCGGGAGCAGATTCAAGGGAAGCATGCTTGTGGGCATCTACGCGTCCATGGGATTGTTCTGGGGGGGCGGGGCATTGGTTGGGCCCCTGTTTGCCGGGGCGGCAATGCAGATTGCGGCGCACGGCCTCAGTTTCTTTGCCGTTGCGGCCTGCGGAGTCTTTGCTGTCCTGGCCGTAATATTGAAGGAACATAAAGAAAACACGGGACATTAAATGACACAACACACTGAATACTCCCTGCTCCTCGAACAAGCCCGGACGCTTTGCCGAGAACATGACGCCTCTCTGCTTTTTCTGACCCTGTTCGGCTCCACTCTGTACGGCACGGAAACGCCGGGCAAGTCCGACCTCGACGCACGGGGAGTTTTCCTGCCTTCCAAGGAGTCCCTGGCCCTGAACAAGGTTCCGAAGAGTCTGCATTTCTCCACCGGGAACAATGAGCGCCGGAACTTTGCCGGGGATGTGGATATCGACCTGTGGTCCGTGCAGCACTGGCTGCTGAAACTCCTGCCCTTCGGCGACACCGGCGCGCTGGATGTGTTGTTTGCGCCGTCGCATACGGCTTGCACGCTGTTCCGGCATCCGGCGTTGGACGCGGTTTTCAAGAATCCGCTGCGCCTCACGGATACGGGACGGGGCCGGGCGTATGCCGAATACAGCCTTGGACAGGCGAAAAAGTACGGCATCAAAGGTTCTCGCGTGGGCGCGCTGAAGGCGGTACGGGCCTGGCTGCGAAGGCATTGCCCGGAACCGCGGACGGGCGAGCGTCTGGAGGATCATCTGGATGCGCTTGCCGCTTGCTGTGCGGATGACCGCTTTTGCACCCTTGTCGCCGTGCGGAACGAACGCGCCCTGCAACTTTGCGGCAAGCTGCATATGAGTACGATCCGCATGGGAGAATTGACCCGCCGGGTGGAGGCGGACATGCGGCGCTATGGCGCGCGGGCCGAGGAGGCCGAGCGCAATGAAGGCCTGGATTTCAAGGCGCTCTCCCACGCTTTGCGCGCCTTGGACCAGATGGAGGAGTTGCTGCAAACCGGCGGAATCGTCTTTCCCCTGCGGA
>JAISXC010000273.1 GCA_031270875.1 Desulfovibrio sp. | reverse complement strand
CATGCCCTCCCGGTAAACTCAAGGGCGGCGGCTATGCCGCCCGCCGGGCCAAGTCCGGGCGCTGGGTCCGGGATATGCCTCCATCCGGAAACATTCCGGCCGGCAATCACAACTTCCCCACACACTTCGCGCAATAGTTCCGCGGTGCGCACCAGAAGGCAGGGCTTATCCTCTCCGCGCAGTTTCAGCAAGGCTTTGTCCCGGCCGAGGCGAAGGCTTTTGCCTCCCCCAAGCACCACGCCGACAACGTCCCCCCGGCTGTGCGCCGAACCAGCCTGATCCGCATTCATGAATCAGACATCCCTGCCGAAAGAAAAGCGGAGCGCGCGGCCGTTTTTTCGGCAGGCATCCACGCAGTCCCCGCAATTGCTGCATTGCA
The DNA here is from genome assembly GCA_031270875.1 of Desulfovibrio sp. The sequence continues at coordinate 3,848 of JAISXC010000273.1, read as the reverse complement.
AATGTTGCGTAAACCCCGCCGAGCGCGGATCCAGCCCCAGAGAGCAATGTTCGCGGCAGGGCCGTTCAGATTTCGCGCAGGTACAGCGTTTTCCGCTGAACCGCACCCTCAGGCGACCGGGCAGCATGGCCCCGGCCAGGCTGATCAGCACGGACTGCGGGCAAAGATACAGGCACCAGAAACGCCGGCCGGCCAGGAACTCGGCGACAAGCAACGCGGGGAAAATCAGCGCGCAGGCAAGAGCCTCTCTGTAAAAGACGGCGTGCTGCATGGCCCGCGAATACCATCCGGGCATGGACAACTGGTTGAGCAGCGGCACAGGGGCGAAAAAGCATACGGCCAGCAACCCGACACAGACGATGAACGGCTTTGAGGCAAGGGACGCGCGCCGGGAAAAATTTGTCCCCCGCGCGCGTTTTCCGCCGAAAGCGTGCGCGAGTTCGGAAAATAAACCATAGGGGCAGAGCCAGGAACAGAAGACAGGCCCCTTGAAAAGGGCAAGGAGCAATGCAAGCCCCGCGCCCGCGCACATCGTCGGAGTCACGGAAAATGCGCCCACCGCGACCTGCAGGACGGACAGGGGATCGGCCAGGGGTATGCCGGCGATATCGAAGAAAAGAAAATTTCCGGACAGGGTTGTTATTCCCATACGGTTCAGCACCGGGACAACGGCAAAGAGCAGCGCCACGCCGACCTGCGCCGTCCGCCGGAAAGGACGGATGGGCAAGGACAGCCCCTTCATGTGTTTCCGCCGCGCCCGCTGCCCGGCAGATGGCGCGCCGGGGTAACAGTGATGACAGCCACAGGGCAAACGTATTCACACACGCCGCAGCCCACGCACTGATCCGTAACTTCGGGCAGATACCCGTTTCTCAGAACAATGGCTTTCCCTTTCAGCGGACAACGCTCATAGCAGGTCCAACACATGATTCCGGTGTTCTTCCGGTAATCCACGCACCGCGCTCTGTCCAGGCTGGCCCTTCCCATGCCGGCCTCTTCCATGGACACGTTCCTGAGGGCGCCGGTCGGGCAGACCGCGGAGCATTTCATACAAAGAAAACAAGGACTTTTGCGCTGGAATATTTTCGGCGTCCCGCCGCCGAAAAGAAGATAGTCCGGAGTCAGCTCAAGACAGGCATAATTGCAAACCGCGACGCAACGACCGCAGGAAACGCAACGCGCCTTCATGTCCCTTTCCGGACGGGCGCCGGGCGGGCGCAGAAACGGCGGCATGGCTAGGCTACAATCTCATCTTCAACGGTCATGGAAGTCACGTACACCGTCAGCACGCCTTCCATACAGTGCACCCCGTGGAGCAGGCTTTCCACGGATTCGCCCGCCGCCTCGGCAACCGCCACGATATAACATTCACGGTGAATGCCGAACGTGGATATCCCCGGAATTTCCGCCAATTTCATTTCAAGCTGTTCGCCTTGCCCCGCTTCGGCATGCACGAGAAAGCCCACAATCGCCATCGCAATGTCCTTGAGCCGGGGCGGTTCTGCACGAACCGCCCCGGTTTACTGAAGGTTGCGCGTTCCCGGAATACCTGTCTCCTGAAACGGTCTATGCCTGTTTGTATACCTTGGTGGCGCAGATTTTATATTCCGGCTCCTTGGACGCGTTGTCCACGGCATGGTGAAAAAGGCGGTTGACCAGCTTGTTTTTATCAAAGAACGGGCAGAACACCAAACCCGGCATGCAGGTGTCCGTGACCCGCGCGGGAAATGTCATTCTGTCGCGCCGGGTTTCCAGAACCACCTGATCGCCGTTGCTGATGCCAAGTTTCTTCGCGTCGTCCGGGTTTACCTCCACAAAGGCGGAAGGATAGGCCTTTTGCAATTCCGGCACCTTGCCTGTCATGGTGGCCGTATGCCAGTGGTCAATGACCCGGCCGGTGGTCAGGACAAAAGGATAGTCCTTGTCCGCCGGTTCAAAGGGCGGCTGATGGGGACGCAGGAAGATATTCGCCTTGCCGTCCGGACGCCCGTAAAAAAAGAGCCTGTCCGGGTGATTGGCCGGCACCAGGGGGTCCTCGCCGCGCACGTAGCGCAGATTGGTGCCCGGGTGATCCTCCGTGGGGCAGGGCCATTTGATGCCGGATTCCTTTTTCAGTCTGGCCCTCGTTATGCCATAGAAGTCATAAGGAGATCCCTTGCTCAGAGTTCTCCATTCCTCCCAGATGTCGGCCGCGGTTTTGTATGGAAAGAGCTTGGGATCCACGCCCGCTTTTCCGGCGAAATCCATGAGTATCCGGATGGTGGGCCGGCAGTTCCCCATGGGCTTTATGGCCTGTTCGGTAAGGGCGTAACGGCGCTCGGTGCAACCGTAGACGCCTTCGGTTTCGCACCAGAAGGCCGCCGGAAAAACAACATCCGCGTACTTCAGGGTTTCCGCGTCCATAAAGCACTCGGTCTGCGCGACAAAGGCGGTTTCCAGCCCCTTGGTCAGCGCGTTCAGATCCGGCAGGGTGTGCGCGGGGTTGGTGCAGTGAATGAACACGGCCTTGACGTCGCCCTTCGCCATGGCTTCAAAAAGGGCTACCGTATGATGCCCCATTTTCGGCTGAATGGTGCCCTTGGGAACTCCCCAGAATTCCTCCATTTCGGCGCGGTGTTTCTCATTGGCCACCATACGTCCGGCCGGAAGCAGATGGGCCAGGGACCCGGTGTCGCGCACTCCGCCGCAGGCGTTGGGCTGCCCGGTCAGGGAGAGCGGCGAGGCCCCCGGCCGTCCGATCTGCCCTGTGAGCAGGTGCAGGTTGTGGATGAGATTGTTGGCCCACACCCCGCGCGTGCGCTGGTTTATGCCCATGCACCAGAGGGAGAGCGCGCTTGAGGACTCGGCGAAAAACTTGGCCGCCCTGATCACATCCGCGGCGGGAACGCCGGTTATTTCCTGCACCTTTTCCGGCGTGTATTCGGCCAGAAAGGTTTTGTAATCCTCAAAGGAGCAGGGTTTGCCGTCGTTGGTCACAAAATTGACATAGCGGCCGTAGAAACGCGGATTGTCCAGCTCCTCCCTGATGATGACATGGGCCATGCCGTTGAGCAGGGCAAGGTCGGTGCCGGCGATGAAGGACATATGCAGATCGGCGATTCTGGAGGTATTGGTGCGGCGCGGATCGGCCACGATGATTTTCACGTCCGGGGAACTTTCCTTGCGCTGGGCGATGCGCCGGAAAAGCACCGGATGGGCTTCCGAGGTGTTGGAGCCGATAATGAAGAAGCAGGTGGCGGCGTCCATGTCGTTATAGGTGCCCATGGGTTCGTCCTTGCCGAAGGTGGTCAGGTACCCGGCAACGGCCGAGGCCATGCACAGGCGCGGATTGCCGTCCACATTGTTGGTTTTGAAACCCGCCTTCCAGATTTTGTTGGCCAGATAAGATTCCTCCGTCAGCGCCTGCCCTGAGCCGTAATAGGCAACGGCATTCGGCCCGCCGGCATCCATCGCCCTGCGGAAAGCCCCGGCCGCGAAGTCCAGCGCCTCATCCCAGCTGACCTTGGCCAGGGGCGAGCCCTTGCCCCCGCGCCGGATCATCGGCTCGGTAACGCGATCCTCGGCATAGATGACCGGAATGAGCATGGCGCCCTTCAGACAGAGCAGGCCCGCATTGTGGTTGTTGGGATCACCCTTGACGGCCACGGCCCTGTCGCCCCTGACGCCCACCAGAACGCCGCAGCCGGTGCCGCAGTATCGGCATACGCCCTTGACCCATTTGTCCACGCTTTCCTCTTTGTCAGCGGCCGCGGCGGCCGTGGCGGAACCCACCATGCTGAGGGCCAGGGCGGCCGCTGATCCTTTCAAAAATTCCCGTCTGGAAACAGTCATATCTTTATTCTCCTCTC
>JAISXC010000234.1 GCA_031270875.1 Desulfovibrio sp. | reverse complement strand
AGAGCGGCAAGCACCAAAAGCCGGCTGCCTTCGACGACCTGCGGCACCACTATGCCGCCGCCCAGCGTTTTGGCGACCTCGGTGCCGATGAGCGCTCCGCAGAGGTTGAGCAGGGCGGCCGTCCCCACCGCGAAGCGCGGCGTCACGACTTTTGTGGATACCACCGTGGCGATGGCGTTGGCGCAGTCGTGAGCGCCGTTGGTGAAATCAAAGATCAACGCCGCGATGACTATGACAATCAACAAAAAAGAAGCTTCAGACATTCTTCAGCACCGCTTCCTCAATTGTTTCCGCCAGCGCGGTGCTCTGCTCAATCAACACGCCAAGGCGCTCGTATATCTGGCTCCACTTGAGTATCTGCATGAGCAGAACTGGCGTGACTTCCTGTTTTTCATCCATAAGTTCGGCCAGGCCCGTGGAAAGCAGCATGTCGCATTCGCCGCGCAAGGCCTTGAAAGCGCGGGTCTTGTGGCAGTCACGGCGATTGGAGAGGCCTTCAAGCATAAGTTTTGTCAGGGCGAGCAGGCTGACAATGGTGCGCGCCATTTGCAGGGCGGGAAAACGCACGCGGGGAAACTCAAAAATGGACAGGCGGGTGCTCAGGGACTGCAGGCAATCTATGGCTTCCTCCTGCGCCTGGTTGATGCGCAGAATATCCTCGCGATCAATGGGAGTAATAAACGTCTGGGAAAGGGCGCGGACAATCCGTCCGTACAGTTGATCCGCCTCTTCTTCCAGCAAAGCCATTCCCTTGTGGCTTCGTTCCTGCTCCGAAGGAGTTTCCAGCATTGTCAGCAGCAGCGCGGCCGCTCCGCGCAACAGGCTGTTCTGCGCGAGCAGCATCTCAAAAAACGGCGCCGATTTCGGCAGGAGCGAGGCGAACATAAATACCCCGTACGGTTGGCTGTCCGGTATTGTTTCGGCAACAATGCTCAAACCTGACTTTACGTTATTGATAATGGCATCGTTTGCGCACCCCGTCAAGGAGTTTGCGGAAATGGACCCGCGGTCCCGCTTTTTTGACGGCAGTGCCCGGAATTTTTCGCACTTTCGGCAGCGGCCGGGCGGTGAGGCCCGGCACGGGGCGAAGCGACGAAAAGCGGGCGACGAAAAGCGGCGGGGTCAGCCCCGCCGCAGGCACTCGCTGGGGAGGCAATGGAAATGCCGGGCGAAGGCTTTGGCGAAATGGCTCAGGCTGGAATAGCCGGCGGCGAACGCGGCTTCCGTGACGTTGGCGCTGTTGCGCGACAGCATGTCCCGGGCTTGTTCCAGGCGATGCGCGCGCGCATATTCAAAGGGAGTCATATGATACACTCGCTGAAAAACATGAAGCAATTTGCTGCGGCTCATTCCAACGGCTTTTGACAGTTCATGCAGTGTCGGATGATTGTCAAAATCATTCAGAAGAATATAGGCCGCATTATGGGCTGATTCAATATCCTTGCAATTTATTCTTGCGTTTTGCGGATCATATTTATTTTTACCTTCAAATTTATTCATGCAACAAGTAAAAAGCTCCATCCCCTTTGCGTCAAAATACATTCGTCTCATTGATTCTGTAAATCCGCAATTCATGATATGAACAATAATTGTATATAAATCAAGCGTTATTTTATCCGTATGTATAAAATCACCCCTATTCGCGAGAATATGATAATATCTCTCAACATCTTCATATCTTTCCATAAGTGATTGACAATCGCCTTTCGGAATTGACACGGACAGTCTTGTGAATTTTTCGTCCTGTGGAACGGTTTCCGTGCATAAATCAAAATCGGGAGATGAAAATACGGCCGCCTGCCCGGAACTGATTCTGACATTTTTGTTGTTCGCAAATCCTTTGACTTCCATATTCCCCGACAGACAAAATCCGAATCCGATGCATCCTCTGAGATTTGTACATGTTACATTGAGCCGGCGCCGCGCGCGCATGTCCTGAATGTACAGAATCATGCCGCAGGGCAGGGAAAAGGATTCCATCCTGCCCATGCATATTTCCGAAGGGAAATCATGCAGGGCCCCTGTCATGCAGTCGCCGAAATCATAGCGCAGCAGCGCCGTGTCGCAAGACATCGCTGAATTGGCCGGAGAATGCGCGCCCGCGCCGCTGGTTGCCATGAAACCGCCTCTGATTGTCAGCCGTTAAAGTGCATCTCAAGCGTAATCCGCCCAAGTCAGCGCAGCCTGAAGGAGAAGGGCAGCAGGACCAGGGTGTTGACGGGGACGCCCTTGAGTTTGCCCGGCAGGAAACGCATTTTCCGGGCGGCGTCCAGGGCGGCCTCCTCAAAGTAGCCGGGCGGCGCGGCGGAACGGACGGCGCACGCTTTCGGAAGGCCGGAGGCGTCCACAACCAGCTCCACGACGGTCGTGCCTTCAATATTCATGCGCCTTGCCCTGGCGGGATACTCGGGCTCCGCCCGGCGCGCGATGGCGGGCCGCTGGTCCACATGATCCTGCTCATACGCGGAAAAACCGCCGAATTGACGCGGTCGCGGGCCGGGGGCTGAACCGGAGAAAGGAGTCCGCAGTTCCGGCGCGGCGGGTTTCGGTTCGGCTTTTGGCCGCGCCGGGGGCGTTGTTTTTCTGGCGCTGATAATTTTGGTTTCCGCTTCCCTGGGCGGCTCCGGTTCAGGCTTCGGTTCCGGTTCCGGCTGGAGTTCCGGCTCGGAAGGAGGCTGTTCCGGCCGGGGTTCCGGCGCCGGCGGCGGGGCGGCTTGCGCGGTTTGCGGCGCGGCAAGCTCGGAGAGGGCCACACGGTAGACCCGCTCCGCCTCCTCAGGCCGGGCCGCCGAAAAAAGGAGTAAAATTCCCGCGACGCAGCCGTGCAGGCAAAGGGAGAAAAGCAGCGCCAGACAGCGCGCGGGCGTCACTTCCAGCCCGCCGCCCCGTCCTGGACGGCGTTGACGTTACCGGCGCCGGTGGGGGAATTTTCCTTTTTCCCTTCGGGGCCGGGCGCGGAAACCGTCACCAGCCCCACATCCGTTATGCCGCAGCCGCGTATCCTGCCCATTACCTCCATCACGACGCCGTAGGGCACGGTTTTGTCCGCGCGCACAAAAAGCTGCCTGCCGGAGTCGCGCACGTTTGTCCGCAACACGGGGGCGAGGTCGTCCGCCGCGGTTTCGTACTCGTCCAGAAAAAGCGCGCCGTCGCTCTTTATGGTGAGGATCATGTGATCGTTTTCCGCGGGCAGTATTTCCGAGGTTTCCACTCTGGGCAGATCGACGGCCAGCCCTTCGGTCATCAGGGGAGCGGTGACCATGAAAATGATGAGCAGCACCAGCATCACGTCCACAAAGGGCGTGACGTTGATTTCCGAAACGAAATCGTCGGTTGGGGAAATTCCGGCCATGACTACCTCTCTCCGGCAAAAACGAGTCCACCCGGGTGCGCGGCGGCCTCATGCTGCATGCGGTTCAAAAGCTGCCCGGCGAAAATGATGCACACGCCTTCGATGCTCCTGAGCTTCGAGCGGAACGCGTTGTAGCCGCAGGTGGCCGGAATGGCGACAAACAGGCCCACGGCCGTCGCGATGAGCGCCTCGGTGATGCCCGGGGCCACGGTGGCGATGGAGACGTTCTTCAGGTGGGCGATGGCGTGAAAGGAGGTCATGATGCCCCACACCGTGCCGAACAGGCCGATAAAGGGGGCGGTGTTCGCGGTGGTGGCCAGCATGGAGAGGGAAGACTTCAGCCGCGCGATCTCCTCGTCAACGCCGTAGCGCAGGGCGCGGCGGACGTTGTCGTTCAGAAGCCTGTCCGTGTCGCCGGTTTTGCTGATGCGGTTGAATTCGCGCACGGCCCGGCGGGTGATGCCGTACAGGGGCGAGCGGCCGTTTTTTTCCAGAACGGGCAGGGAGAATTCCAGCGCGCCCGCCCTGTCGAAAAGCGCAAGCCCCGCTGAGGCGAGGCGCTGCGACGAGCGCAGGCTCAGCCACTTGCCGGCCATGTAGGCCCAGCTGGCGACGGACATGAGAACCAGGCACAGCAGAACGCCCTTTGACACGATGGTGGCATGCACGACCGCTTGCAATATTGAATCCATCTTTACTCCTTTATCCCAGTCTTATAGTGAAAATGAAAATCAAAATCAATTCTTGCTCCTTCTGTTTTTTTCACGCCACCGTCAAATTGTTGCCTTGCAAAATCAATATGTTGTAACGGCAATGGCGCGGATTGCGCGGGGAGTCGCGCCTTTTTGGGGCAAAAAAAATCCCGGACGGGCCACATTTGAAATTGAAATCCATTATCAAATAAAATTGAAATCGATTATCAAAAAACAGGATTATTTCAAACCTCAGGAGGAAGGTCATGCCGATCAAACATTGCGTCCCGCTTGCCGGGCTGTTCGCCGCGCTGCTTTTGCCCGCTTTCGGCGGCCGGAGCCTCGCCGCGGAGAACCCGGCCGCGCCGCACACCCTGCCGACAATCACCGTGACGGCGCAGAAACGCGAGGAAAACGTGCAGGAAGTTCCCTCGTCCGTCGGCGTCATCAGCGATCAGACCATTGAGGAAAAGAACATCCGCGAGGTCAGGGATCTCTCGCACATGGTCCCGAACCTGAACATCTTCACCTCCGGCGGGCCGGCCACCTATTCCTATTTCGGCATCCGGGGCCGGTCAAACTCCCCGAACGACATTGATCCCACGGTCACGGTCATGGTGGACGGCGTGCCCTTCGCCGACTTCTACACCATGGGCGCCCTGCCGCTGTTCGACATCGAGCGCGTGGAGGTGCTGCGCGGCCCGCAGTCGACCATGTACGGCATGAACAGCGAGGCCGGGGTCATCAACATCGTGACCAAACAGCCCGGCAAAACGCTGCGCGCCGCGCTGGGCGGCGACATCGCCACGAACTTTGAAGATGGAGGCGGGGCGAGCTGGGGCATACGCGGCTCGCTGAGCGGCCCGGTGATTGAGGATGTGCTTTCCCTGGGCCTCGCCTTTACCGGCAGCCGCGCCGGAGGCTACATCGACAACGTCGGGCGCGGCCCGTCGAACTACGGCCAGGCGGACACCGGGGCCTTCCGCCTTTCCGCCGTGTTCACGCCGTCGGACATCTTCGACGCCAGGCTGAACTTCGGCTATTCCCACATGGAGGCCGAGAACGGCTACATCGCCCTGCCCGTCAACGACGCCGCCGCGCGGGCCATAGGCCAGGACAAGAGAAAGAAATGGAAGGCGAACATAGACCTCGACGAAGGGGGCCATGTGGACACCACCTACGGGGATCTGCACATGCGCCTCAAAACGTCCCTGGCGGACATCATTTCCGTCACCGCCCTGCGCCGCGCGACGCAGAAGTACGACACGGACTTTGATCTGGGCGCTGACCTGTCTCCCATGTATAATTTCCCGCCCGGCAGCCTGCCCGGTATGGGCGTGGCCGGCATCATGGAAAACGACATCCACTCCTTCACCCAGGAACTGCGCGCCCAGTCGCCCAAGGACGGCGATTCGCCCTTTGAGTGGCTGGCGGGCGCATTTTACCACAACTTCGTGCACGACGCGGACGCCAGGATGGAAATGACCCAGGACGGCAGAATAATGCCCGGCGTCACCCAGCCCGTGATGAACGGAACGCTGATCGGGAAAAACTTCGCCCTCTTCGGTCAGGGCACATACCGGCTGTTCGACAAAAAACTGGGGCTGACCGTGGGCCTGCGCCACGAATGGACGGAGCGCGAATTCGAGGACGACCTCTATTTTCGCGGCCAGAAGGTGAAAGAAAACGACTCCCAGTTTCTGCCCAGATTCGGCGTGGACTACCGCATCACCCCGGAAAACATGGTCTACGCCAGCGTTGCCATGGGCTGGCGGCCCGGGGGCGTGTCCAACAAGGTGGCCGTCATGTCGCCGGACGTAACAAAGGATGACCTGCGCTACGACAAGGAAACGAGCTGGACCTGGGAACTGGGCACCAAGAACGAGTTTTTCGACAAGCGCCTGCTGCTCAACGCCGCGGTCTTTTATTGTCCGCCTTTGGGAGGGTCAAAACCCCCAGCTTTAGCTGGCAGCTTCAGCGCGGTTTTAGTACAAAGTGGGGCATGGACGATTACAAACATGGTGCACATAGCGTATTCT
>JAISXC010000232.1 GCA_031270875.1 Desulfovibrio sp. | reverse complement strand
GCCTGCGTCGTTTGCCAGGAGGTCTGCCCCTACGGCGCGGTGAAATTGCGGAAGATGGAAGGCCTTGCCGCGCCCGCGCCCGTTGTCGACAATGACCGCTGCTATGGCTGCGGCTACTGCGAGCGCCACTGCCCGGTGCCGGTATCCGCTATTGTGGTGGAGCCGCTCAATGCCCTGCGTCTGGCGAACACATCCTACAGACAGACGGCCCAGGCGGTGGGCATGGACTACACGCCGCCCGATTTTCATGGCGGCAAAGAACCTGCCGGACATGGACCGAGCCTGCCCGAAGGGGATCTGCCGCCGGGATTCAGCGAATAAGCCTGCCGGAAGCCCTCATAAAAAACGGCTGCGCCCGGAAACATGCCCGCATCTGTGGCCCTGGACACCCTGAAAAGTCTTCAGTGGCCCGGACTTTCATCGCGAATTGACAATCGTCCCGTACCATGTGTAGTATGCCCCCAAGCCGGACGGCGGCAGCGCTGCCAACCCCGTCAGGTCCGAAAGGAAGCAGCGGCAACAGTTGTTGCCGGGTGTCCGGCCCATCTGAACAGTAATGGAAAAATATGCCGATATATGGACTCAGACTGGGACCGCTGGGACAGACATGTTATTGCGCTGTCCCGGATTCCCTCCATGAGGGAAACGGCCTTCTTGTGGAGACGGAGCAGGGACTGTTCTTTGCCCTGGTCGCTACAGGCCCTTTGGACGCCGCCCCGGATTCTTGCGGACGGAATGGCGGGGCCGGGCAGGATGGTTTTCTCCTTCAGGATGCTCCTTCCCTGCCGCGTATCCTCCGCGCCGCCAGCCAGCAGGATTGGGACAAGGAGCATCAGAACAGGGAACTTGCCCGCGAGGCCGGCCTTTTCTGCCGCCGCTGCATAGCGGAGCGCAGCCTGGACATGAAGCTTGTCGACGTGGAAGTTTTTTTTGACCGCAGCAAGCTGATCTTTTATTTTACCGCCCCCTCGCGCATTGACTTCCGGGAGCTTGTCAAAGAGCTGGTGCAAAAATACCGCACCCGCATTGAACTCAGACAAATCGGCGTGCGCCACGAAACGCAGATGGTGGGGGCCGTGGGCAACTGCGGCATGGTGTGCTGCTGCCGGCGTTATCTACGCAAATTCGCCTCTGTGACCATTCGCATGGCCAAAGAGCAAAATCTTTTTCTCAATCCCGCGAAAATTTCCGGAATATGCGGCCGTCTTCTCTGCTGCCTTGCCTATGAACAGGACAACTACGACAGTTTTCACAGGGCCTGCCCCCGCCTCGGCAAAAAATACCAGACGCGCAGGGGGAACATGAAGGTGCTCCGGGCGAACATGTTCCGCAATTCCCTTGTGGCGCTGACGGAGAACAACGAAGAACAGGAACTCACCCTGGAAGAATGGCAGACGCTTTCGCCGCAGCGGACAGAAACGCCGACGCCGGCCGCCCAGGCGGATCATCCGCGCTCTCCTCCTGCCCGGACGGACGATTCCCTGCTCGTTGTTTCCGCCACGCCCGATACCCTTGATTCGCTTGATATCCCAGAGGATTTGCTTGATGAGGAAATCATTGCGGAATATGCTTTGCCGAAGCCCGATACTGCGGCCGCCGCGCCTTTTCTCTCTCTTGCCAGCGGCAACGGGGAGACACCGGGCAAAGCGCCCCGCAAGCGCAGACACAAAAGTCCGCGGCGTTGACTCCGGCTTCGCCCGGTCATGCTGTCCGCCGTCGGAATAAAACCGCTCAATGTCGTCGGGCAAACACGGATTGCCCGTGAACGGAGTTTTACGTGAACAGTTTTTTCCTCACGACCCCCATTTACTACGTCAACGCCCAACCTCATCTCGGGCATGCCTACTCGACCATTGTGGCGGACTCCGTGGTTCGTTTTCACAAAATGCTCGGCGACGACACTTTTTTTCTGACCGGTACGGATGAGCACGGAGATAAAATTGTGCAGGCAGCGGAAAAGCAGGGCCGCCCGCCCCAAAAATTTGTGGACGAGATCAGCGCCCGCTTTCGGGCCCTGTGGCCGCAGCTTGAGATTGCCTACGACCGCTTCATACGCACGACGGAACCGGGGCACAAACGCGCCGTACAGGTCTTTCTGCACCGCGTCCATGACGCCGGTGATATTTATTTCGGGGAATTCGGCGGACATTACTGCTACGGATGCGAGCGTTTCTACACGGAGAAGGAACTGGAAAACGGCCTCTGCCCCCAGCACAAAACGCGGCCGGAATTCATCAACGAAAAAAATTATTTTTTCAGAATGTCCAAATATCTTCCCTGGCTCAAAAGCTATGTCGAGGAACATGAGGATTTCATCCGTCCCCGCCGTTACAGAGCCGAAGTCCTTGCCATGCTGGAATCCGGAGCGCTGGAGGATTTGTGCATTTCCCGCCCGAAAACGCGCCTTCAATGGGGCATTGAGCTGCCGTTTGACAACAACTACGTCTGTTATGTCTGGTTCGACGCCCTCATCAATTACATCAGCGCTCTCGGCTGGCCGGACGACCAGAATTTTGCGCGCTACTGGCCCGGAGAACACTTGGTGGCAAAAGACATTCTGAAGCCCCATGCCGTCTTTTGGCCCGCCATGCTGAAATCAGCGGGCCTGCCTGTGTACAGACACCTGAACGTGCACGGCTACTGGCTTGTGCGGGACACCAAGATGTCAAAATCCTTGGGCAATATTATTGAACCGGTTGAAGTGAGCCGGCGTTTCGGGTTGAACGCCTTCCGTTATTTTCTGTTGAGGGAAATGCGCTTCGGCGAGGACGCGAGTTTCAGCGAAGACGCATTGACAAACAGGTTTAATGCGGATCTGGCCAATGACCTCGGCAACCTTTTCAGCCGTGTCCTTTCCATGACCGCGAAATATTGTGAAAGCCGCGTTCCTGAACCTTCCGCTTTTTTACAGGAAGATGACGCCATAGCGGAGTTGTGCCTGCACTCCCTGCAAAATTTTGTGCAGCTTTTCGGCAACGCGCAGTTTGACGCTGCGCTGGAATCCCTGTGGGAAACCGTGCGGGCTCTGAACAAGTATGTGGACAGCCAAGCACCCTGGGTCTTGCGCAAACAAGGCAATTCCGCGCGACTGTCCACGGTGATGTATGTGCTGCTGTCGGCCATGCGCAAGATCTCTCTCTGCCTGTGGCCGGTAATGCCCGACGCCTCGCGGCAAATGCTGGAACAACTGGGCGATCCGACGATGGGAACAATGCCGCCCGTCACCGCCCTGCGGGAGGAAGGAACATCTTTCGGCGGTCTGTCGCCGGGTACAATTGTGGCCGGCGCATCCAATCTTTTTCCCCGTATTGAAATGAAAAGGGGCACACCCCAAAAAACGCGATGCGCCGAATAATGTCCCGCATCTTTTTCCCTGGAGGAGATCATGTCCACAATCATGCCCCAAGGCGAGCTGGTGCGCAAAGCCTTGGCGTATATTACGGAACAACGCGCCTTCAATCCCGATAAACCTGTCGCGTACCTGCTTGATGAAGCGGGTATGCGCTTCAACCTGACGCCTCTCGACACGGCAGCCTTGGAGCGTCTTTTCCAAAATCCCCGCGATTGAGACTTTCACTTTTGCAATGATTGTTTAGGGCGAAGAAGGGAGTATATCTTCTTGAATTGACAGGATAAAAAGTATTTTATCCGCACGGATATCCGCAAGTTCAGCGAATTGCTCCGGACCAATGTGGACGATTGAAGCATATCCCGTAAATCAAAAATTTACGATCTTAGAGCAAATTAACATTGAAAATGTATAATTTTCTCTAGGTCCTGTTAGCACAAATTGACAAGCACACAGCCGCTATCTGGATTTGCTGGAAATGTTCCGCCGGGATGCACAAGCCGGTTTCGCAGTACTGGAGAAAACGCCCGATGCATCTTCCTTACGTTCTTTCACCACCCTGGTTCACGCCCTGAAAAGCGCCTTGGCCAACATCGGCGCGGAGGCTCCTTCGCAAACCGCCGCCCGGCTGGAGCAAGCGGGCCTGGAGGCGGATCTGTCCGTGATTCATGACAAGCTCCCCTCGTTCCGGGAAGAAGTGGCTTCCCTGACGGAGCGTATTGAAGAGATCACGACTGCGGCTCAAACCGGAGACGACGAAAAACAACTCAAGCCGGAGTTGCTGGAAGTCCTGGCGCGGTTGCGGGAAGCCTTGGAAGCGAAGGACTTTGACGCGATGGACGCAGCACTGGCGCATCTGCAATCACTTCCGCT
>JAISXC010000200.1 GCA_031270875.1 Desulfovibrio sp. | reverse complement strand
ATAATGCCCTTGCGCACCGCCACTTCGCGCATTTTATCCGGGTCAATGCCCTTGCCGTCGTCTTCGATTTCAATAGCCACGGAGTTGCCTTTGTGGAAAGCCCGCAACGTCACTTTGCCTTTGGCGGGCTTTCCGGCGGCAACGCGCACGTCTTCCGGTTCAACGCCGTGATCCACGGAATTGCGTATCAGATGAACAAGCGGATCCCCGATGACTTCCACCACGCTTTTATCAAGTTCGGTCTCTTCGCCCTCCATGATCAGGTCAACCTCTTTTCCGCTTTTGCGGGAAAGGTCACGCACAAGACGCGGGAAACGCGAGAAGACAGACGAAACAGGAACCATGCGGACTTTCATAATGGTGTCCTGCAAATCGTCGGAAATACGCGCCATGGCATATGTTGTCTCTGAAAGGCTCTGGGCCACCTGCGCTATGTCGATATTGCGGTCATCCTCCAGAGAGCGGGCAATCAGGGAATAGCGGTTTCTGTTGATAATGAGCTCTCCAATGAGATTCATGAGATGGTCAAGCCGCTCGTGGTCCACGCGTATGGTTGAGGAGCCCTTGTGCGCGTCTTGCGCGGCCGCGTTGTTCGCCTGCTGCGGCACGGCTTTTGCCGCCGGGGCTTTGGCCTTGCCCGTATCCGGAGGAGAGGAGGGTGTGGCCTTTGCCGCCGGGATCCGCCCGCCAACGGGTTTTGTTTCAGTATCTGACTTTGTATCGTGAGCGGAGTCCGGCGCTGAATCCGCGGGATGCACTTCGACGGATCTGGCCAGTGTCGCCGCTTGAGGCGGCTGTGCCGCCGACCCGATTTGGCCCTCGGCCAGGGCTTTCTGCACCATGTCGTCAATAATGCTCACTTCCTGCGACAGCAGATCCACCATCATGCTGAAATCAATTCCGCTTTTGCGGCCCTGATCCACTATGCCCGCGGTCCGCTCGGCATATACCTTTATATCCGCCTGACCGACAAAAGCGCATGCGTTCTTGGTGGCGACAAGGCAACGGTAAAGGGCGTCAATGGAATCCTTGTTGTCCCCATTCTGCTTTAACATCTCCAGGGCGGCGCGGATAATTTCCATCTGTTGACGCACCGTCACGCGGAACACATCCACATCCTCTCCATCCGTTCCGGCGGGTATGATGACCGGAACAACGGAAGGCCCGGAAGATGGAGCATTCGTTTCATCCGTAGCCCGCGTCCCGCCGGATTTCTCCGCTTTGCCGCCACCCCGCTGGGCCGCCAGAAGTTCCGGCGGCAAGGCGACGGGGCCGCCGTTAAGAACCTGCTGCAACTGTTTGACAACCAAAGCCGTATCAAAGGCAGTCGCGATTCCAGCTGAAATGTCGATATGTTGTACAAGAGCTTCCAGAGTATCCACAACCAGCAGCAGCAGATCAATCAAATCGTGACTGACGGCAATCTTGCCTTGGCGCACATTGTTGAGGAGGGTTTCCGCCTCATGGGTCAGAGCGTTCATCTCGTTATAGCCGATAATGCCGCTGTTGCCCTTCATATTGTGGAAAAAGCGGAAGATATCGTGGACGAGTTCATCTTGCCCCGCAGGGTTTTCTTCCAGCTTCAGCAGACCGTCATTGAGGTTTTCCACAATATCGGAAGACTCGTCTATAAAATCCTTCAGATGACCTTCGCCAAAGGATGCCAGCGCATACGGCTCACGCAGGGGTAAAGTGGCTATCCATTCTTTTGTGCTCATTCCCTCGCCACCGTCAGCCTCGCCTGACTGTGCCGCTTCTGTGGCCCCAATGCGCGGCGTCCTTGCCGGCTCCGCCCCAACCGCTCCGGCGGTATCGCCATCAGAAATCTCTTCTGATGTCTGAGTCCAATGTTCCGCCGCATCTTCGGTCTCCGCCGCCTGTCCGGCAGCCGGCGGCGCGGGGGCGGCGGGGGAGCTTCCTCCCGCCATGATGGCGTCAATCTGGGCTATGATGTGCCCGGTCTCCACATCGCCTTCCGTATTGCTTGCCTCCAGATTGTCAATCATCTGCCGCAGAGCGTCAGTGGAGGCCAGAATGACATCCATGATTTCGGAAGTCACCACCATGCTGCCTTTACGCAGCTCATCAAGAATGTTTTCGGATTTGTGAGCGAGTTGATTGATGCGGTTCAGACCAAGAAAACCGGACGCTCCCTTGAGAGAGTGCATGGGACGGAAAATATCATTAAGCAGGGCGAGATTTGTCGGGGCTTTCTCAAGCTCCAGCAGATTCGGCTCAATGGTTTCGAGATGTTCTTTCGCCTCGGCAATAAAATCCGCAAAAAGTTCTGGATCAAAAAATTCCTGGCTCATGTCCGTACCTTCATGGTGAGAAAGCATACTTGCCCGAATGTAGACATTACCCTCCTTATCGGCTAGCCAAGAATCATCTTTATGTTGCGAACCATTTTTTCCGGTTGCGCGGGTTTCACCATATACAGATTGGCGCCAAGGCTTATGCCTTTCTGGATATCCTGTTCCTGTCCCTCCGTGGAGAGGACTATGATGGGGATATCTTTATAGGCATCCTGCCGGCGAATTGTCTTGATAAAAGTAAATCCGTCCATGCGGGGCATATTGATATCCGAGAGTATGAGATCAACCGGTTCAATAATTGTGAGTTTTTCTATGGCATCCAGACCGTCTTCGGCCATGGTGACTTTAAAGCCTTCCGCCTTGAGAACAAAGGTTACAAGGTTGCGTATGGTCTTCGAGTCATCGACAACGAGAATATGCTTGCTCATAACTTTTTCCTGCGCTTTACAGACTTACAGAAGTGAATGTCAAAAGTTGTCGCCGTATGGCGTTACATGTAACCACGCCGCAGCCCCGGCAAACCAGCCACACCGGAGGCCATGGCGTTCAAGGCTGCGCGCGTCGTACCGGGGATCCGGATCAAACCCTTTTCCTGTACACAATGGTCCCCTTGTACTGTTCAAGCTGAAACGCTCTGGTAATATTGTGCAATGATTCGGAATGCCCTATCAACAACACGCCGTCCGGCTCAAGATTGTCGTAATAGGCGTTAATGACACGGCGTTTCATATCGTCGTCAAAATAAATAATCACGTTTCGGCAAAAAACAACCTGGGATTTCTCCACCCGTTTGAGTTGTTCCTTGTCGTTCAGGTTAATCTGCCCAAAGGTCACAATACGCTTCAGCGATTCGTTAATTCTGTACACATTGCCGTCTTTGGTGAAGTAGGCCGAAGTGATTTCGGGCGGCGTGGTGCGCAAGGCGTATTCGTTGTAAATTCCGCGCCGCGCGGCATTGAGCACAGCATCGGAAAGGTCATTGGCCGTGATCTTGATATCCCAGGCGGCTATCTCGCTTTTGAGCACTTCATGCAGAATGATGGCCAAAGTGTAAGGTTCTTCGCCTGTGGAACAACCGGCTGACCACAAACGCAGACGTTTGCGCCCCGCCTTGCGGCATTTCTCGACAATGTCCGTCAGGATAACATGTTGAAAAATCTCCAGTTGCGGAGGATTTCTGTAAAAACTGGTCTCATTGGTCGTGACGACTTCAAAAAGTTTGTTCAGTTCGGTTTTGCGCGAAACGTCAAAGCGAAGGAAATTATAATATTCATTATAGCTTTTTAGGTTCAGTTCCTTGATGCGGCTGGAAAGGCGATTTTCAATAAGGTATTTGCGGTTCTCCGCTATGAAGATACCGCACCGCTGATAAATAAAATCCCTGAGTTGTATGAATTCTTCGTCGCTGACCCGCAGATCCCTGCGAAAAGGCGAGGCTGCACCCATGCCCGCCGGAGGATTTTGAAAAGATGGTCGTGGTGTGGACGGCGGCGCGCCGACAGGGACCGCCGGACTTTTGAGGAGCGTCGTCGGACGCGGGGCGGCCACTGGCCAAGCCGATGCGGGCGTTGGTCTGGCCGTTGCGGCGGGCGCCGGGGCGCGCTCGCGCTGTTGGATCCCTGGTGATGCTGATGCGGGCCTGATTGGATTTGTAGGAGGCAACGTGGCGCGGCTGAACGGAGAAGCCGGAGATTTGTTCCACAACGACTGCGCTTGCGCCCCCGGAGCGAACGGGGAGGCAGGAGACACTCGCGCTCCGGCCCCGGAAGACGGGGGCGCGCCGGGCCTTGCGAGCGCGGCTGGCCGCTGGCTTGCCGGAGAAGCCGCAGGCGTCGCGCCGGGCAAGGAAGATCCCGTGTTCGGGAGGGCGGGAGACACTGCCGCGGATGCGTCGCCATATGTTTTTGGGGTGGGCTGCGCGCCGACAGCTGAGGGGGAAACGCCGGAAGAGGCATGCCCGTCATTTTTCAAAAGGGGGGGCCCGGGGTGAAAGGGCGTCGTCATAGGCTACTCCTCGTCAGCCTGAATAACTTCTATGGCTTCAGTCGCGGCGTGCTGGATTTCCGGATCCTCATGGGTCGTCAGGCTCATGAGCACGCTGAAAGCCGCGTTTCCTCCGATTCTGCCAAGCGCCTCAATAATTTTGAAGGCAATCATGGGGCTCGCCGTCTCCAGCATTTGCGTCAGCGTAGGCACGGTGTTAATGCTTCTGCACAGCCCCAAGGCCTCAATGGCGCGTATACGGACCCATTCGTTTCCATCCTCAAGAGCGGCACCCAGATGCGTCACAACCGCCTGCGTCCCGATATTCCCGAGCAGATCCACCAAGGCCACGCGCACATCCTTGTTTTCGTCGAAAAGACGCGGCAGGAGTGGCGTCAAATACTGCTCGGCGTCTGCGCCGAGATTGAGAAACGCCTCAACAGCCACCTGCCTGACACGGGGATCCTCATCCTCTGAGGCGTTTGTGATTTCGGCAATATTTTCCGTGACGCCGTAACGCCCGAGGGCATACACGGCCATCATGCGCTGCATGGGATCCGGGTCGCCAAGGAGTTCCTTAAAACGCTCATTCAGGGACGGACTGTGGAGATTTATGCACGCTTCCAGCGCCGTTTCCTTGACATCGCGATAGTGATGACCCAGTTGCGCAAAAACAACGGCTTCCGCATCCGCGCAACCGTGCTGGTTCCCGAAAAACAGCAGCGCGTTTTTCAATATTTCGGCATCCTGGGTTTTCTTCATAACTGACGCGAAGAAAGGCATATCCTCGGGCGCTCCGCGCTGGGCCACGGCGAAAGATGCCGCCCGTTGCATGTCCCGGTTCAGACGCCAGAAAATGCTTTTCAGATCGTCTGCATAACTGTCGCTGCCGATACGGTTGCAAGCCTCCATAGCCACAGCGGCCTGCTTTTCGTCGTTGCCGCACAAAGCCTCGCGCACGGCGGAATTGTAGCCCAGGGCGGCTATGGCGTTGACTGCCGCATCATAAATGTCCGCCTGGGTTTCGGAATTGAGGTTCACGGCGAACAGGAGCAAATCCCCGCTGTCCTCCTCCTTGCCGATGGCGCTGAGCCCCCGCAGGACAGACAGCAAAATTTCCTCGTCATTGTCTCTCAGGGCTTCCAGCATGTAAACGCGGAGACGCTCACGCGTTTTCGAATTCAGCATGGCAAGAGAGCGTTCCCGCAAAACCTGCACGATGGCCTTGACAATCTTGTGACGCAATACCACATTGACGTTTTCCATTGCGCTGGTGAGCATGGGGACGATCTTTATGTCGCCGATGTTGCCGAGAGCGTCTATAATGGCTGCGCTGACAAGGGGGGTGGAGTGGGGGAGAAGCTGAATCAGGGAGTTCATGGCCGAAGGGTCGCCGATCTTTGACAAGGACTCGATAATGGAGAATTGCACCCATTCCTCATCATGCATGGCCTGACAAAGAGTGGGCACAGATTCGGGAAAAGACAACTTTCCCAAGCTTGAGGCAGCCTGGTAACGGACATTGACTTCAGGATCTTTCAGAAGCGAATCTCCAAGCAGTGTGGCGGCCCTGTAACTGCGGCAATACCCGAGAATATCCGCGATGAATATTCTGATATCCGGATCATTGTCGTGAAGGTATGAACGGATGCTTTCAAAATTGTCCAGGGCAATTTCGCGCAAAATATCCATGGCAACGTTGCGAACGGGGGCATCGTCAACGCGGAGCAACGGCAGAAGCCCGTCAACTGCTTCGGCTCCGCGCAACTTCCGCAGGGCGTATTCCACCGCTTCCTGAACGCCGATATTCTCGCTTTTGATTTTTTCGACAAGCAGGGGAATGGCTTCCCGCAGTCCTGCGTCCCCGGCGCTGAATGCCGCGCTGCGAACAGTGTTATAATCGTCCGATTGCAGATCTTCGAGAATGCTGGCCGCATTCGGAGGGAGATTTTCCATATTCATAACGGGGCTTCGCTCCTGCATAAATGTGAAGTCAGCCTTTAACGATGGCAACAATTGCCTGGGCAATGTCTTCGGTGTCAAGAATCTGGTTGGCAAGCCCCTCGTCCACAACCGCTTTGGGCATACCGTAGACAACGCACGACGCCTCGCTTTGGGCGACAAGACATCCGCCCATTTTTCTGAGTACCTTCGCTCCTTCACACCCGTCAGATCCCATACCCGTCAACATAACTCCCAGAGTGCGCCCCCCCATGCACTTGCCGGCCGTTTCCATAAGCACGTTGACCGAAGGCTTGTACAGCACGTCGCGCGGCTCCTCGGTCACGGCCACTTCAGGCATCGGTCCACGCATGCGCACGCCGATGTGCCTGCCTCCCGGGCACACGTAGGCGTGCCCTTTTTTGTATTTGTCGCCATCCGCGGCCTCGGACACCGAAAGTTTGCACAAGCCGTCCAAACGTTTGGCAAAAGGCCCGGTGAATGTCGCCGGCATGTGTTGCGCAACCAAAATGCAGGCCGGCAAATCCCCCGGCAGGGCGGAAAGGATTTTTTGCACAACCGGCGGCCCTCCGGTGGAAACTCCGATAACCACCAAATCTCTCGGCCCCTTGCAGGGAGGAAGCGGCGCGCCCGTTTGCGCCGCCTGCGTTGAATGCTGCACGGTTGAACCGTGCTGTAATTTCAGACGTTGAAACCTGAGCCTGACAAGGGACTTCTTCCGCGAAATCGCTTTGACTTTATGCCGCAATTCCTCGCCGAACGCGTTTTTGTCATTGCTCATTGTTTTGGGAATAAAGTCCAGCGCGCCGTATTCAAGGGCTTTGAAAGTGCTGTGAGCCCCGGATTCCGTCAGAGCGCTGGCCATGAGAACCGGCAGGGGGTTGGTCTTCATCAGTTCCTGCAATGTCGCAAGACCGTCCAGCCTGGGCATCTCCACGTCAAGCGTCATCACGTCAGGCTCCAGAGCCGCGGCCTTTTTGAGAGCGTCCTGACCGTCAAC
>JAISXC010000114.1 GCA_031270875.1 Desulfovibrio sp. | reverse complement strand
GGGCGCGGAGATGGGGCCGAGCGGCGCACCCCGCTCGGCGTGACCATTGTGGGCGGGCTGATCGTGAGCCAGCTTCTGACGCTCTACACTACCCCGGTGGTTTTTCTGACCCTTGACCGCCTGCGGAGGGCGAAAATTTTCACCCGGCGTGCAGGATGACGGCGTAGGCGCTGAACAGCACCCTGACCGGGTCTCCGGACTTGATCCCCAAACGGTTGAACCCGGCGGCGGTAAGCACCGAGCACAGCTCCGTGCCGTCCCTGATTGTCACCACGCACTCCACGGCAATGCCGCCGGAAGTCACCCTGGACACGACGCCCTCAAGCCGGTTTTCGGCGCTGCTCGCACCGGGGCCGTCGCACCGCTCCAGGGCAAGCCAGGGGGATTTGACCTCGGCCGTGACGAGTTTTCCGGGGGCCAGCCCCAGACGCCCGGAGCTCGTGTTGGTGATGACGGAAAAAATCCTGTCCCCGGCGGGGGTCAGCAGCTCCACAAGCGTCTGCACCCTGTCGCCCGCCAGGGAAAGCACCTTGCCGTAAAAGCTGTTCCGGGCGCTGGTGCGCCGCCCCGATTCCCTCTCCACATACAGGCGGGCGACCTCCTGCACGTCATCCTCCGAAAAGGACACGAATGAAGCCGTCTGATGGGGCGAGGAATGGCCCAGCAGACGCTGCACGGCGGGAAGCGGAACATTGCGCAGCATCTCGACGGCCCTGGCCTTGCGGAGCATTTCCGGGCCACCGGATTTTTTGTCAAACCCGCATCGCTCGGCCCGCTCATAGAATTTTTTCCGCACATAGGCGGGGTCAACCGCGAAAAGACGCCCCGGACAGTCCTTCGCCGCCCGCAGCAGTTCCCCGATTTCAGCGGCCAGTTTTTGTGAAATGGCGATCCGGCGCGTATGGCCGTTTTCCCCCGAACGGTAAACGACACTCCGGGCCAGCGTGTCCACGTCCCCCGCCGGATCAAGGGAGAGCACCTCCCGCAGCTTCGCGCCGGTGTACCGTATCAGGAGAAAGACAAGCAGGATTCTGAGGCGGGAAATCCGGCGGGGCTTCGATCCGCGCTCCCCGGCCCAGGAGCGGAAGGATTGTTCGAGTTCGTCAAGCCGCGCCGTATCCAGGATCTCTTCATCCTGGGTTCTGACCAGCAAATTTTTCTGGCTCATTGCTCCTCGCCTTTGGTAAGGAATTATTTTCGCAAGGTGCGGCCACAAAGACAATGACACGAATTTTATATAATTCGTGTTTTTTTGTTGACAGGCGGATGCCTGATTGCTATATGACACGAAAGAATAAACAATCGTGTCATATCTGTCTTCAGGAGGCGCGTATGCTTTTTCCCGTGTCCGGTGTCGAAGTTTCCCCCCTGATTCCTCCTCTCGTCGCCTTCGGCATCTCGTTTTTCACTTCCATGGGGGGCATATCCGGCGCTTTTCTCCTGCTCCCCTTTCAGATGTCCGTGCTGGGCTATACCCACCCCTCGGTGAGCGCCACAAACCAGTTTTTCAACGTGGTCGCCATCCCCGGCGGGGTGTACCGCTACATCAGGGAAAAGCGGATGGTCTGGCCTCTGGCCGCCGCGGTGGCCGCCGGCACCCTGCCCGGCGTCTTTATCGGCGCGCTCGTCCGCGTTGTCTGGCTGCCGGATCCGCGTTTTTTCAAACTTTTCGCGGCAATCGTCCTGCTGTATATCGGCGGGCGCCTTGTCCGCGATCTGCTCAAAAAAACCGGAAAAGCGCCGGGAGCCGCCCAAGAGCCGCGCGGCGTCGTCAACGCGTCCCCCAAGCCGGATTTTGTCGTGAAAGTGCGGGAATTCTCATCCCGAAACATCATCTACACGTTTCAGGGGGAAACGCACCGGGCTCCAACCGCCGGCATTTTTCTGCTGAGCTTCGTTGTCGGCATCGTCGGCGGAACATACGGCATTGGCGGCGGGGCCATCATCGCGCCGTTCTTCGTGTCCTGGTTCCGCCTGCCGGTGCACACCATCAGCGGCGCCACGCTCATGGGAACCTTTCTGACCTCCGTGGCCGGCGTGACCTTCTACATGCTGATCGCCCCGTTTTTTCCGGAGCGCTCCGTGGCGCCCGACTGGACTCTCGGCCTGCTCTTCGGCCTCGGAGGCATGGCCGGCATGTACCTGGGCGCGCGCTGCCAGAAATTTGTCCCGGCCGCCGCGATCAAATGGATGCTCGGCCTGGTCATAACGGCCACGGCCTGCAAATATCTGCTGGAGTATTTGCGCTGAGTTTTACAAATAGTTGTCCGTTTTCGCCAGATACCCCTGCACGTAATCAAGCACGCCCTCTTCCAGGCCGGTAAAACGCACGGGACAGCCCGCCTCCTCCAGCCAGTCCATTTCGGCTTCGGTAAAATTCTGGTATTTGCCGCGCAGCGTTTCCGGCATGTCAACGTACTCAATGCGGCATTCCCGGCCCATGGCAGCGAAGACGGCCTTGCCCAGATCGTTGAAGCTGCGCGCCGTCCCCGTTCCGACGTTCAGAATTCCGTTCACGTCCCACTGTTCCAGCAGCCAGGTAATCAGCGCGGCGCAGTCCTTCACGTAGACGAAATCACGCTTCTGCTCCCCGTCCTCCATGAACGGAACAACGGATGTGAAGAGCTTGAGGCTGTCCTCCCTGACGATCTGGCCGTAAGCCTTCGCGGCCACGCTCTGCATGGATCCCTTGTGATATTCGTTGGGGCCGTAAACATTGAAAAACTTCAGGCTTGCCGCGCTGGTCAGCAGATTTTCCCGCGACAGCCAGAGATCAAAAAGATGCTTGGAATAGGCATACATGTTCAGGGGCCGCAAAAACGGAAGCATGGCGGGGTCGTCGCTGAAGCCGGAAGTTCCGTCGCCGTAGGTGGCTGCGGAACTGGCGACAATGAAACGCGCCCCCGCGTCCAGGGCATAGCGGCAGAGATCGCGGCTGTAGTGAAAGTTGTTTTCCATCAGAAAGTCCGCGTTTTGCTCCGTCGTCGAGGAGCAGGCCCCCAGATGGACAATGGCCGTCACTTTCCAGGGCAGGTCGTTGCGGCTCACAAGCTCGCGAAAACGATCCCTGTGCATGTAGTCCACATAACTGCGCTTGACCAGATTGCGCCATTTGGCGCTGCAAGCCAGATTGTCCACCACCACAATGTCGTTCAGGCCAGCCTTGTTGAGCTGCCAGAGCAGCACGCTGCCGATGAAGCCGGCGCCGCCGGTGATTACATACATACCGCCTCCGCTGGTGGGTTGCCGTGTTGAAGTGTGGTCAGCCGCGCGTTCCGGCCGGATGGACGAAACTAGCGCAAACGTCCGCAAAAAGATAGACGTTTATCCTTCACCTCCGCGTATCCGGGCTTTCCTCAGCCGGGCGAGCAGTTCGCGCGCGTCCCGCCTGCTCAGGCCCAGAAGCGGCGGGAAAAGGGCGCATATCCCGAAGACAAGCGCGGTGTACAGCGCGCCCGAAGCGCAGAGACGCGGCAGCGAACCGGGCCCCCCCATATCCAGCGCCGCGGTGATTTCGCGGCAGGCAAAGGCCGGCGGCAGCAAAAACATGAGGCTCCAGATCTGGTGCGCCAGATTGCGCCAGAAGGAAAGGGGGATAAGGCGCGAAGCCAGGAAGAGATAGAGATTGACCGTCAGGCACTGCACCAGCACCGTTTTCAGCGCCAGGCCGGCGGCGCCGAGATTCAGGCCCATGAGATCCGGCGGCGCCAGAAAAAACCAGGCCGCGGCAAAACCGTAGCAGCATTCCAGCGCGGCCATGTTGCGCAGGATATGGGTGCGGCCTGCGGCGTGAAAGACCGAGCCGGCCAACTGCCCGTAAGCCTGATGCAGGGGATAGAGCGCCATGATCTGCACGGGCAGGATGGCGGCCGCGAACTGGTCCCCGCCGAAAATCAGCGCCATGGCCGGGCCTTCGGCCAGCGTGAAGCAGGAAAAATAGGCGGCGAGGACATAGAGAAGCGGCGCGAAACGATTCAGCAGCCGCCCCATGGCCGCCCTGTCGCTTTTGCCCCAGGCGATGGAGAGTTCGCGCATGACAAGGGGTGTCATGGCCGAGACAAAAAGAAAACAGGCCATGCTGACTTTCTGGGACAGGGCAAAAAAACCCTGCTCGGCGCTGCCATTAAACCACTGCAAGAGCCAGCGTTCCGCGGTGAGCAGCAGAAAGGTGAGCAAGGCCTGCACAAAAAGCGGATGGCTGTAATTGAAAAATTCGCGCGCATAGGCGCGCCGCTGGATCACGTCGAGACGAAAATGCAGACTGCGCTCCTTGGCGCGCCAGTGCCTTTTGGTGACGTGCCAATAGGCCCAGGCCGTGACGCCGAGCATGAGATATTGCTGCAGAAAAAGGGTCAGGATGTTCAGATATTGGCTTACAAAAAGAAGCGTGAGCAGCCCGGCCGAAAACAGTGACGCGGCGGTGCGGGCCATTTCCGAAGCCACGGTGACCCCGGCGGCATCGTTCATGGAGCGGAGCACTCGGCCCCACCAGGTCAAAAAGGCCCAGAGGGCGGCGGGAGGGGCAAGCCACAGGGGGACATCGGGCATGAGCAGGCCGCCCGCGTCCGGAATCAGCATTGCCAGGGAAACGAGCAGGGTTATGGCGGCCACCGCAAGGCTTACGCGCATGTAAAAGCCGATGAGTCCCGTTTCCCCCTGACGACGTGAAAGGGCGTTGTAAAAGCAGGTGGAGGTACCCATATCCAGAAAGCCGGAAAGCTGCTGGAAAAAGTTGGTGGCGAAGCTGTAGTTGCCGTACATGGCCGGACCGAGGGCGCGCGGCAAAATGGCCTCCATCACCAGATAGACCGGGACCGAGGCCATGTTCGCCAGCAATTTGAAGGCATAGCG
>JAISXC010000189.1 GCA_031270875.1 Desulfovibrio sp. | reverse complement strand
CGATCTTGCAAGTTTCGGCACGATTCTTGCTCTCTCTCTCTCTCTCTCTCTCTCTCTCTCTCTCTCTCTCTTAAACTCTCCATATTTACTGTTCGCAAGCAGTCTTGGCGGCCTTCTGCCGGGGCTGCTTTTTGTCGTTTTCCAGGCATAGCGCCTGGAAATATTTTTTCTGTTGCAAGAGAGAGTGTTGTGCCCTGTGAATGGCTACGTTTTGGTCCTTCTCCAGCAAACGGAGAATTATTTATAGGGATAAGCCATGCCAAAATATTTTGTAGCGACACTTAAGCTATGGAATATTAAAACCTACCATCACATTATTTCCCATTATCCGGGAGACTGGCATTGACCGCAACTCTTTCTCTCTCAATATGTTCAGAACGGCTTAACTATTTAGCAAATTCACGTACTGCTGCCAGCTATCTTGAAATTGGCGTCTCGCATGGGAATACATTCTTCAAGATTCCACTTTCATTCAAGGTGGCAGTGGATCCGGCGTTCCCATTCGACTATTTAAAGCAGGGAAGATCGGGAGAAGTCTTTTTTCCTGTTACTTCCGATGAGTTTTTTGCAGGTCTAACTAACCAAAATTCCGAGATTTATCGCTTAATAGAACCCAATTTTATAGACGGAAAAGTGGCATTCGATTTAATTTTTATCGATGGGTTGCACACTTTTGAGCAAACTTTGCGAGATTTTGAAAATAGCCTCAAGTTTTCGCATGACCATACTATCTGGGTGCTTGACGACACAATTCCATTCGATGAATACAGCGCAATACCTGATATGTCCAGTTCGCTTGCGAAACGTAAAAAGGCCAGAATGAAAGGAATGCCGTGGCATGGGGATGTCTTCAAGGTCATACCGGCTATTCATGATAGTTTTCCGGAGCACTCGTATTGCACCCTCATTGAGGGTAATCCCCAGACTGTGATATGGAAAGCCAATAGGCGGAAGATAGTGCCTGCCTTTGCTTCGAACAAAACTTTGAAGTCAATGAGTTGTTACGATATAGCTAGATACGTAAAGCTCTATATGTTGTCTACTGCGGCCGAATTACCGAATTACCTTGGCCAGAGCATTGAGCCGGAAACCGTAGAACAACCGGATGCTTTAAAGAGGCTGAATAGCATTTTTTATTCTGACACAAAATTGAAGTTTTTGGGACGAATTTTGAAAGAAACATTCTCCTCATTTATTGCACGATTTCGCCGTAGTATCCGTAAACGAATGTCCAGTTGATTATGGAGCAAATTAGATAGTGTCTTCAAATACATTTTTGGAGAAAAGAACATTGGACTGACAGCCGTGGAAGGCGGCGGCATCTCTCTGGGCAGGACAGGCCAGCCGGACGGAACGGCCAGACTGGCCGGAAGCCGGGCGCGCCAGCAAGCTCATTATCGGCGGCGCTCTGGACATCGGCAACACAACGACAGATATCGCGGACATGGCCGGCGGCCATACATTGCCGGCGGGCAGCTATGAATTCGTTCAAAGCGACGGCGTTCTTACAGGCAACCCTGTCATGCGGGACGGCGAAGCCATGCAGGGCGTGACCGGCAGCTTTCAGGTAAAACTGGAGTTTTGAAAGGAAATTTTGATAACATTTCCTTTGTTTCTCCTCTTGTTTTTGTATGACAACAGTGGTATACGGGCCTAAGATTTCGACATGGCGTGGTGCTGCGCGGAATTGGAGAGCCCTTGATGCGGGACAACAAGAGTATGGATATAAGGATAATGCGATACGGCCTGACCTCGTCCGCTGAAAAAATCGGGCCGCGCTTCGCGATCTTGCAGGTTTCGGCACGATTCTTGCTCTCTCTCTCTCTCTCTCTCTCTCTCTCGTAACTCCCTCAACTAACACCGTTTTTCTTCGCCCGACGCGGCTTCGCGCTTCACGGGCGGCAAGGAAAAACGGTTTTGGCATTTGGTCGCGGCCCTGCCTCGCGTACGAGGCAGGGCCGTTTTGTCGTTCCGTCAGCCATATTCGGCAAATGCCGCGTGTTGAACATCTCCGGCCTGCCGGCCTTGGCCGTTGCGCAGGCGTCCGGAACGCCCCCAGGCGAGATTCTGGACGCCTTGTGCTGGAGATGGAGAGGAACAAGGCGGAAACGGAGATAAATGCGTGAAATTTTCCCTGGTTGTGGTCACCACGGACCGTCTGTCCTTGGTGGAACGGCTGTTCCGCAGTCTTGAGGCTCAGACCCACAAGGATTTTGAGGTTTTTTTCGTCCACGGATCTGACTGTTCTGAAGAAGCCTTCACTGTGGCCGACAGATTCCCCAGCCTGGCTATACGGATACTCGCTTCGCCGGATCACTGCCTTTCCCGCTCCCGCAATCTGGCCCTGCCCCAGGTCACGGGCGATGTTATCGCTTTTCCCGATGATGACTGTGTTTACACGCCGGAGACATTGCGCCATTGCGCCGAGGCATTTACACGCCAACCGCCGCCGGATGTCATTCTTGGCGGGACGGCTGGTTTGGGCGAAAACATTCCGGTCGCGCACGACGGTCTCAACCCTCTCACCAGCCGCTACGCACTGTTCAAGTACAGCATCAGCTATACCCAGTTCCACAAAAGAGATGTCGTCCAGGCTGTGGGCGGCTTTGACGAAAATCTCGGCCTGGGCAGCGACGGCCCGTACCAGTCCGGCGAAGATACGGATTATGTGCTCAGGGCCCGCGAATCCGGTTTCAGGATATGCCGCGCCCGGTCCGTGATTGTGCGGCATCCTTCGCCGGACTTGGGCGATCCCGCCCTGAAAGGCAAAGTCAGAGCATACGCCAAGGGGAGAATGTATCTGCTGCGCAAGCACAGGCTGCCGAGATGGTTTGTGTTGAGCAACATCATCTGGCCGCTGCTGTGTCTGCCTGTGGAATGCCTGCGCGCATGCCTGCCGGTGATCAGGTACAGATGGGGCATGTTTTCGGCCCGATTGCTGGCCGGATAGTGCGTGCCCTGCCGTCAATACCGGTCACCGCCCGCTAGAACTTAATGACAATATTGTGAAATCAAGTTTTATGTTCTGTAGTCTTGCTAAAATTGCTGCAAGCAAAACTAAAATGGGATATGTTTTACAAGATGCCTCTGAACAATATGTTCTTTGGTCGACTTCTAATTTTCCAGAATCAAAAAAACTGTCAATCTTTTAATTGTCTGAAGTCACGACCAATCAAGAATAAAAAGTTGACAACTATCTCCGTAACGGTCCTTATGCCCGTCTTCAACGGGGCCGCTTATCTGCACGAAGCCGTGGAGAGCATTCTCGCGCAGACACTCGCGAACTTTGAGTTTCTTATTGTTGACGATGCCTCAACAGACGCAACGCCGGAGATACTGCGACGATACGCCTCCAGAGATGAGCGCATCAGAATTTTGACAAACAGACACAACATGGAACGGAGCGTCTCGCGCAATAAAGCGATAGATCTCGCGCGGTCAGAACTTATCGCCGTCATGGACGCGGACGATGTGAGTCTGCCGGACAGGTTTGAAAAACAGGTCGCCTTTATGCGGGCCAATCCTGATGTTGTCGTCGTTGGCGGGCACCGGCTGCTGTATGAGTCTGGAGTTGTCCTGAAGGCGCCTCTGACAGACGGGGCCATCCGGGTCGTTTTATTCTGGATGTCGCCCTTCTGCCACTCATCGGCCATGCTGCGGCGCTCGCCCTGCCTGCGGACCGGAGGATACAGGCAGGAATACGTTCCGTCGGAAGACTATGACCTCTGGTGCCGACTGGCCGCCATGACGGGCTGGCGTTTCGCCAATCTTGACGAGGTGCTGCTGCGCTACAGGGAACATCCGGGGGTGGACAGAAACGAATACCGCGCACGCCAGAATGCCGTGTCACTCAGCATCAGCAGGGCCTATCTGCTTGATCTGGGCATGTCAGAGGATGAACTGGATATGGAAGCCCATGCCGTTCTCGGCGGACGCGCCGATCCAGGTTCCGCGCCCCTGTCCAGAGTGTGCAACTGGGCGGAAAGGCTTATCCGGTTTAACGCGGAAAAAGGCATTTGCGCTCCGGAGGCGTTTTCCGCCCTTTGTCGGGAAAGACTCCGGGACAATTCGATACGCGCGCCCTGGCTGCCGCCCGGAGTGAAAAAATATATCCCCGCAACAGTAAAAGCCGCTGTTAAAAAAGCGTGTCTCTTTTGCCGAAAGAAGATGAGCGGAAATCACGACGTGAAGCCAAATTTATGAACATCCTGCTGGACGGCCACGACATCTCCCTTGTGGGCGGGATTGAGCGTTTCACGGCCAGTCTCGCCAGCGTCATGGCGCAGCGGGGGCACAACGTGTTTCTGTTCACTTACGCGCCTGAAGGCACAAGGCACAGATTCGCTTTGGATCCCGCCGTAAAGCCGGTTCACTATCCGTTCACAGGAGATCAGGCGCACATTCCCGGCCTGCGCCGGCAGGCGCTCGCCTGTGCGCCCGATGTCCTCATCTCGCCCGCATCGTATAACAACCATCTGCTCTGGTGCGCCATGCTGGAAGGAACAGATATCCCTTGGGTATATTCCGAGCGTAACGATCCTTGGGTTATTGAAAAGGAACGCTGGAAACAGCCCGAACGCAGGGCAGCGCTGTGCGTCGCGGACCGCGTTCACATGCTGTTGGATGGTTACGCCGATACCGTGCCGCCCGCCGCGCGGGAGAGGGTGCGCATCATCCCCAATCCTGTCTGCATACAGTCTGACGGTTTGACCGGACGGGACGGCGAACGCAAAATCCTGCTCTCCGTGGGCCGGCTGGATAAATCCAAGCAAAACCACTTGCTGCTTGACGCTTTCGCTCTGTTGTCGCCGGCTTTTCCCCTTTGGCGTCTGGATATCTGGGGCGAAGGCCCGGAGCAGCTCAGTCTGCAAAAACAGGCAGCCTGTTTGGGTCTTCGGAATAAAGCGCGCCTGTGCGGCCTGACTCTCGCGCCGGAAGAACAGTACGCTTCGGCGGATATTTTTTGCATCCCGTCCCGGCATGAAGGCCTTCCCAATGTCGTCATTGAGGCCATGGCCTGCGGCCTGCCCGTGGTGGGTTTTGCCGGTTGCCCGGCCTTAAAGGGCATTGTGCGCCACGGCGAAACCGGCCTGCTCGCGCCTGATATGAATGCCGAAAGTCTGGCGCTTTCTCTGCGCGCGCTCATGGAAAATGAAGCCTTACGCCGCACCATGGGAGAAAAGGCCATTCAGGCGGCCCAAGCATACAGGCCGGAGCGGATTTTCGACGCCTGGGAAGCTCTGCTTCGGGAAACGGCGGCCTGCAAGGGAAACACGCGCCTGCGGGAATGCCTGGCCGGCGGCGCGGCAGATGCGGAACTGGAGCAACACTTCACGGTCATGCGCGAAATCCTGGGCCGCAAAAATGTGCTGTTGCGGGATTCACAGTGGGCACGTCGCATTGCGCGCCGCCATCCCCTGCTCAAAAAGGCGCTTCAGCCGTTCCGTCTGGCCGTATCCCGGCTGACGGGAGATAAGACATGATCCCCGTGCGCGTTCTGGCTTTTTATGATTACAAGGGTTGGGCCTGGCAGCACAGGCTCCAGCACATCCAGCGTCATCTGCCGCCGGACATACGGCTGGACATCCTGGAAGTCTACGAGAATTTTCCCCTTGACCGGTATGATTTCTTTATGGTTTTGGAAGCCTATCTGCTGCCCTTGTTACAAGAAATTCCGCCGGAAAAGCTCATCGCCGGCAGCTCGACCCTGCGTCTTGCCGAGAATGCCTGCATGGCCCTTTCACTGGGCAAATGCCGCGCCCTTGTCTTCAACAGCAGGGAAATGTTCTCCCTGGCCGCGCCGGGGCAGCGGGCCTACTGCTGCCAGAACGGCGTGGATGCGGATTTGTTCAGCCCCGCCCCGCGGCCGCCCGAAATTTTCACAGCCTGCTGGATAGGCAACAGTTCTTCTGTCTGCGAGAAGGGTCTGGACATTCTTCAGGAGGCATGCGGGCTGGCCGGAGTGCCGCTTCTGTACCGCGATCAGGCCAACGAGCGGAGAGTTCTGGAACAGGAACAGGTGCGCGACAGGTACTACCGCAGGGCCTCGGTCTATCTCTGTGCCTCGCGCTGGGAAGGCACGCCCAATCCCGCGCTGGAGGCTCTGGCCTGCGGGCTGCCGGTCGTCTCCACGCCGGTGGGCAATATGCCGGAAATCCTGGTTGACGGGAGAAACGGCTTTCTTGTGGAACGCACGGTCAGATCCTTTGTTGATGCCCTTGTGCGCCTGCGGGACACGGACTGCGCGACCCTGCGCGCCAATGCCCGGCAAAGCGTGCTGGACGGCTGGACTTGGGCGCAGCAGGCTCGGAAATACGCGGATATGTTCAGGGAGCTCGCGGCGCTCAGGGACTTGCCGCAGGAGCGTTTTGAAAACGCCGGTAACGGAGGTTACATGGAATATCTGCTGCGCTCCGGCGTATCCGCGCTGCTTGGAGGGAGGTTCAAAAAATCCGTTTCCTGTTTTGCCCAGTCTTTCAGGTATACGCCGCTGTGGCGGGCGGCGCGGCATGTAAAACACGGCGACATATGATGCCGGCGGCATGACCTCCGCCTCCGAATCAATCTATGTAACGGGAGATTGCCTTTGGGCGCGGGCAGAACGGCAAAAAACCACCGCGTCTTTGCCCAGCCGCGCTTCCATGCCGCCCGGCAGTTGAAAGCGGGTATTGCCGCGGCCTTTCGTGAGGGCCGCGTCAAGGGCCAGAAGCGTGCAGCTTCTGGCCTGGGCTCCGCGTCCGTTGTTCCCACCCTTCGCCAAAATGGACAGTATCCTGTGATAAAGGCGCAAACGAACCGCGGCGTGCAGTCCGTGCAGCAGGTCTTTGGGCAGCGTCGCCTCCTGGGCCTCGGCGTTCCACCGGACTTTTTCCAGCAGGGCATCAAGGATTTTTTCCCAATAATCCCTGTCTGTCCGGGCGAGTTGCCATAAT